>CAJXUM010000110.1 GCA_913060855.1 uncultured Lewinella sp.
GAGATCAGCCTCGGTCTCGTGGGCTCGGAGATGTGTATAAGAGACAGAGATTAAGCTAGCCTTTCGGCTCTTGACGTCCAGGTTTCCCAAGGCTTTTGAGCTAGAGCGATTGGCCCGTTTTTATGAAGAACAATTAGCAAAATATCAAGTAGATAAGGAAGCTGCGGTCGGGCTATTAACCAATGGAGAATTTCCACGAGATGAAACATTAGATGTCCCGACACTAGCCGCCTGCACCATGGTGGCTCATACCCTGATGAATTTAGATGAAGCAATTGTAAGATATTAGCAGATGAATTATGCGTAAAAAAATCGACAGATCTCCAGCGGCAAGTCCTTTTTCTTCAAGAAGGCAATTCTTGCAGAAAACAAGTCTGGGATTAGGGGCGATGGCCTTGTCCAACCTCTTAGGGCCGGGTCAATTATTTGGACAGCCGTCTGCGGCTAAGTCGCTGGCTGGAGGATTCTCCGGACCACATTTCTCTCCTAAGGTCAAGCGAGTCATCTATCTGTTTCAGAATGGCGGGCCATCGCAGATGGAGCTTTTTGACCACAAACCTGTCTTGCGAGAACGGCATGGCCAGGAACTCCCCGATTCTGTTCGCAATGGACAGCGCATTACGGGAATGACTTCTGGCCAAACTTCCTTTCCTTTGATCGGCTCCAAATTTAAATTCGCTCAACATGGCAAAAGTGGCGCTTGGATAAGTGAACTGCTCCCTTATACCGCCGGGATCGCCGATGAACTCTGCTTTATTAAGTCCATGTATACCGAAGCCATTAACCACGATCCCGCTATTACCTTTTTTCAAACGGGCTCACAGCAGCCAGGTAGGCCTTCTATCGGTTCTTGGTTGAGTTATGGATTAGGAAGTGATAATGAAGATTTGCCGGCTTTTTGTGTGCTGTTATCTCGCGGACGGGGCAATAGTCAACCCCTGTACGCCCGCCTGTGGGGTAATGGTTTTCTGCCTTCTATACACCAAGGGACGCAGTTTCGGAGCGGCAAAGAGCCTGTTCTTTTTTTGAATAATCCGGCAGGGATGGGAGCCAATGGTCGCCGGGAAATGTTGGATTGCTTGCAGGATTTGCATCAGGGGCAATTTGCACAGACGGGTGATCCTGAACTACAAGCCCGGCTAGCTCGTTATGAAATGGCTTATCGCATGCAAACCTCTGTCCCAGAAGTTATGGATGTCTCCGACGAACCGGATCATATTTATCAACTGTATGGAGAGGAGGCAAGAATTCCAGGAACCTATGCAGCCAATTGCTTACAAGCACGGCGCCTTGCAGAAAAAGGCGTGAAATTTATTCAATTGTATCATCAAGGTTGGGATCAACATAATAATCTACCCACTAATATCACTAAACAATGTTTGGATACAGACCAAGCCTCCTCGGCATTAGTGCTTGATTTGAAACAGCGGGGATTATTAGAAGATACCCTAGTCGTATGGGGAGGAGAATTTGGAAGGACCAACTATTGTCAGGGGCGTTACTCTCCTGAAAACTATGGCCGTGACCATCATCCCCGTTGCTTTACTATTTGGATGGCCGGTGGAGGCGTGAAATCTGGTTATAGCCACGGGCGCACCGACGAATTTTCCTATAATATAGCCGAAAACCCGGTGCATGTTCATGATTTTCAGGCGACCTTGCTTCACCTCATGGGCCTCGACCATGAGAGATTGACCTTTCGGCACCAGGGACGCCGCTATCGCTTGACGGATGTGCATGGCTCGGTAGTGAAGGAGGTGTTGAGTTGACTAGAGCACAAAAATTGCCAGGGAAGACTTGACATCAAACCCTTGAGTCGAACATATTGAAGAAACATGATGGTCTTAGCATCTCTGATTTCGCCTTTTGACATATAGATAGATGTATCCATAGGCTGGGATTGTATTCAGGGTGGTCGCCCAAAATTGCCCTGCCAGATTCGAAAGACTGCATTGTGATTGTTGGGCCAGCAGTATCAAAAAATCATAATTGACAGGGAATGTTTTGACTTTCTATAAAGGCTTCAAAATAAGGCGTGTTATCCATTTCAAATGATACGCCAAAGCCATTGTAATGCGACTGAGCTTGGAAGAAGAGGTAGATTTTCAGTTGAAGGTTTATTCATGCTTGATCACTTTCCCGCCCTTCATAACAAATTTGACGCTTGTCAATTCTGAAATATCATCAAGTGGATTATTTTTTGTGGCAATAATATCTGCGAACTTTCCTACTTCCAGTGTTCCAATTTCTTTTTCTTTCATGAGTAGTTCTGCATTCACTTTTGTGCCCGCCTGAATGGCCTGCATAGGTGACATACCCAGTGCGACGAGTTGGCCAAATTCATTGGCGGCAAAGTTGGCAGGGAAACCAACGTTATCTGAACCCACACCGACTTTCACCCCGCTTTTGATAGCTTTTGCATAATTCTCCATATAGGTTTCTCTATATTTCTTGGTCAATGCTATACTCAATCATGCCCATGGTATAGATAAAGCGCTCCATACGACCAATTAGGCCCTTCCAGGCCAGGATAGTTAAAGCGGTCCATCATCAAGGCAACATATCGAAATGGGTAGCCATCTGGCAATTGAACAACATTTGGCCATACCCTCGTCCTGGATGTCTTGTCCCAGGGAGGTAAGTCCATCTTCAAACTGCCTACTTCTTTCAGGTCAGGATAGGTGTAGATAAAAATTTTCCGTTCCGAACTACCCGAAAAACAATATAGCTTATCCCCTATTTTTTGAATGGATGTCCCCGTCGAATTATGTTCGACAGGTCCAGCAATTCTTTTATAGCCCTTATTCCAGTGATCGGATTCCATTACAATCGCTTTATATCCTTCTTGGTTTTCACAAGTAAGCATCCGCCATTTATTGGCTGCTGAATCAAACAAAATATGTGGATCTTCAATATCTCCAACTATACCAAAAGGAACGGCCTTCATGATAGAGAAACCAAATCGGGGATCCCGTTTACTCTCAATGGCAAGCAATTGCTTTTCTTCTTTATCAGGATTGGCAAATGCGCTAAAACCTGTCGTTAACCCACGCCAGATCTCCTCTTTTCTATCATAAAAAAGATGAGACGCAATCTCATTTCGTAGTAAACCATCATCCCGATCAAACAATATTATTCCTTCCAGCTTAACATCAAAGACGGTAGGATCCATGCTAAATACACCTTGAATATGATGAGGTAAGGCACGTCCACGAATCGACATGGTATACCACAATCGCCCCTGATCCAGCATAGGATCCCCATTTTCATAGGTAATCGCCCGTATATCAGCCAATCCAATACCGGTACTAAGCGCCATTTCAATCTTATTGATCTCCACTAGCCCTTCCGTTAGTTGTACAAAAAGCTGCGACTGGAAAGCATGTAAATATTTCTTTTCCCGTAAATCTAGATAGGTATTAAAGTCTGCTTGGCCAATTACTTTGGGTAAGCCTTGATCCTGCAAATATAGGGTAAGCCCACTTCCCAACATTTGAAGTATGATTTTACCTTTCATCATCTTCTCCTCATGCTGGTTAACCGCAATTGATTTATCCACTCTTATACTTATTCCAGCCTTACTAATCACGCTGAGTTTTACGCCGGTGAGCATGGAGTCCTTAAATTCGATCAGGATAAAGAACTGCTCTTGGTTATCGGCCGCTGAAAACTTAAAGCCCATCTCTCCAGTACCCGCGCAAGCATTTAGATCGATTGAATAGGTGGCAAAAGGATTAAAACCACCGAACCAAATTCCGGTTTGGGTTTCTTCTTTGGATTGAATGGCCAACTTTCCATCGCGGAGGATAATATCAGCCTGTTCGTCAGCATAATGCGTTGCAGGGTACATGGAGAATAATCCGATCACCTTATTAGGGTCAAGACTAGCCAATGGAATGGATTGATTTTCGTCAAATATCATTCTTTGCACCCCTTGTCTGACAAAGTTTATCTGCTCTGGCGAAGTCTGGCCAAGAGCGATTGGGGTATAGGTCGTTAGCAGGACCAGGATAAGAACAAGGTAATTTATGATTTTCATAGTTGTTTTTTCGTAGTTGTTTCCTCAAAAAAATACAAAGTCATATTAGCATTTCTTTCATGATACTATAGGCCGACTCACAAGCGCCATGCACCGTCGCTTGGTTATCGATGGAAAAGGCTTCGCCTGCAAAATATACTTTGTTATTAAGTGGCTTAACGATGGTTCTCACAATGCTTTTTCGATTGCCATCAAACGAGTCGGAATAAGAACCTTGGATGTAAGGTTCAGCAGACCAGTTCTGCACAACGTGTCCAAGGTAATGCGGGGAAGCTTTCCCATCAAAAATTTCATCAAGTTCTGCCATGACCGCTTCGAAAATGGCCTGATCAGTACCCAATCGAGTATATTTTTCGGCTTTTTCATTGATGGCAAAAAGACCTAAAACGTGTTTGTTAGTGGCTTTCCCGAAAGCGGCATTATAATAACTCTTATTCTCTTGCGTAAAGGCAGAAATTAGCCCTTCAAAAAATAACATATCAGGATAAAAGCGCTCACTAAACTCGATAAAAACCTTGAGTCCAGCATCCATACTTATTTTTTGGATGTTAGCTATTTTTTCACTTGGCAAAGCAGGAATGAACTCGATCATGTTGCTTTGCAAAATTTTCACAGGTACGGTTACTAATACTTTATCGGCTTCGTAAGCGGTGCGATTATTGGTGGTAACACTTATTCGTTCACCAGAATAATCTATTTGACTGACGGGCTGGTTGTACCTGATTTTGTTGGTGATTTTGGGAACGATGTAGTTTTCAAAAAAACCAAACCATGTAGTGCTTTTGAATTTATGCTCGCTTAACAAACCGCTTGTCCAGTTTCGGTCTTTCAGCTTGCCGTTTTTATACCATTGAATGGTCTGCGGTGTGTAATCGACAAAATCAATGCTGGCATTCACCGATGGGTCGTTAATAATTTCTGATAAGACCGAGGGCTTTTCGTGTATCCACTCTCCTCCCAAATCAATAGGAAAATCAGCTAAATCAGTAGTCCTCTTCACCCGCCCGCCATAGACCGCTGAGGCTTCGATTATCTCAAAATCAATATTGTTGCGTTGGAGGATATAGCCGGCCGTAAGCCCGGCAGCCCCTGCTCCGACAATTAAAACCTTCCCAGAAAAATTAACACCTGGTGAAGAGGTATCAATAAAAGCATTGCTGCAACCTTCCAAGAATAATCCTAAAAACGGTAAACCACTGCCAATGCCAATGCCAATACTATTTTTTAAAAATTCTTTCCTGTTCATGGTATTGAAGTTCACGTTTAACTGGCTTTCAAGCCCAGTTCCGCACTAAAAAGAGCAGCACCTGCCCGTGGGCTGCCGAACCTTCTTCCACGTTTTTAGCTTAAACTTGGTACCGCGTTTAAGCTATTCTATAATCGCTGGTGGTTCTGTGTCTTCTTTTACAAAGTACTTGACATAGATTAATAAGATAATCGGCACTAGCACCAAGCCTGAGACAAAGTTTAATAAAGAAGTCCAGTCCGACAATTGATTGCCTCCTTGAGAAATCAGCACTAAATCTCCTAAGGGGCCTTTTGAGAAAATGGTGTTATGAATAAAATTCCATCCCAAATGAAACCCAAAAGGCAGCAGGATGGATCTTGTTTTAGCAAAAGCCCATGCCCAAGCATAACCCATTAATCCAGTTCCGATAAACACGATAATCATAGCCACAATATTCCCGAAAACACCGAAGGAAAACCAATGATAAATTCCGAATGCGATAGCGGAAATCAGAATGGCTTTATTCGAACCAATTCTTTGGATTAAAAGGTAGAGTATTGCACCACGAAAAACTAATTCTTCCGTTAGTACTGATCTCGCATCCCACCAAAATGCTTTTAAAACGCTTGAAGAGGTGATGGTTTCATTTAAAACCCAAGTGGAGGATTTCAAAAATGCTTCAAAATATTGCACTCCGACACAAAGTATCGCTGTAATCAAAAAACCAATCAAAAATTGTTTTAATCTTTTCGCGATTGGGAGAACTCCCAAGGATAGCAGGTTTTTCTTTTCAATCAGATGTAATGCGATCCAAGATATTATGAGAATTACTAAAATTCCGACCATTTGTGACTATGGTTTTTAATTAATTAGGCTTGAGGTTACGTGCATATGACGGTGGCCTTTGTTAGCTTAAAAGATCGCCCATAGAGGCGCTAAGGAATGAAGAATAAATAACTATTTCTGTTTCTCCGCATTATAATTATTTACAAACTGGCTCGTAAACATCTGTTGTCCATACAGTCGTAATTTATCAATTTCCCCAGTAAAACGCTTGACCCTTAGCTGATCAATCTCCGTTCCCATCAATGCATCATCAAACCAACTGAATCCAGAAATTTCCTTACCGCCTCCATCACAGATACTACCATCAATAAGCATGTACGAAATTTTAGCGTCGGCGTCGATTAAGAGGGCGACATGGTGCGTTTTTCCTTTCTCCAGCCTGTTTTCGTCCGATGCCAGCTTCATGGTATAGCCTCCCTTAGTTATACTAAACTCGAGGATTCCTTCATTGCTCACTGTCAGTTCCATGTTTTTCATTTTGCCATCTTTTCCCTCAAAAATAGTCGCCGCTTTGAAGTCATCCAACTGAATCCAAAAGTCCAGGGCGAAACCACCATTATTCATATTTAAAGGCTCAGCGAGCTTTAGCTTTTTTCGGCCTGAAAGCTTGTCGAAACTTCCAACAAATCCACTGGAGATGCTTTTAGGCTCATCAAACTGACTCCATAGCATTTCAAAGAAATTGGCTGGAACTTCATGGATAGTTGCCGTCGTTTTCTGCGTAGTGGATACCCAATATCTACCCTCCTCTTCCACTAAATCGGGATAGCTAAATCGCCCGGTTTCATAAGAACGGTCAGGGCCATGGATGAATATTTCGGGTTGCGACCAATAAATTTTGCCATTTTTTTCTACGCCTCCCGCCACCCATGCTGGATTACGGTTTTTGAATCCCTTTTCTCCATTGTTATGGTACCAGAGAAGATACTTCCCATTTTTACATTTCCATAGTCTTGGGCAGGCTCGGGGGTTTCGCAGCGGTAATCCGTTTGCGTAGCTTATCAACTCAGGTTCCGACCATGATTTGCCCTTGTCAAAACTATACGAATGAGCGGGCTGTCCCAAGGTCGTACGGTACACACAATACAGTCCATTATCAATATTCATGGGTTGAATATTAAATTCTTCCTGAACTGACCCCAAATTTGGACTCCGAATGCCAAGGTCTCCATCGGGCAGCAATTGCCAATTGATTTTCGACACCTCTTTTTCAGTCAGAATATTATCAGAATAATAGACCCAGCCTTCCCCCTCTTCCAGAAAATACTTCCCCAATTTGGTAAATGAAAACCATACATCTTGACCTTTCGAGACAGGTTCTCCAATGCCCCAAAACATTTGAACTTCTCCTGAAAAATCGTTTTCCCTGTCACAGGCCGTTTTCCGCATATCCAGCCGGTACCTTTCAGACCATGTTTTTCCTTTATCATCGGTATAGCGATAGCAATACCATCCGTGTGTATCAGCACGCATCTTTGCCCCATCTGGCAAGTTTCGGATGGTATCCCCATTGAAGGTATAGAAGACATAGATTCGATCGTAGTCCGTAATTAAAGGCATCGCCCATGACGCTTCCACCCCTAAGGATGCAACCTCAATCTCTAAAGGAGCTGACCAAGTTTTTCCTTTATCCGAAGAGGAGGTAGAGACGATATATTGGATTTTATCTCCCTCAACCCCTGGCGAGGTAGTAAAGGTGCAAACCCAGGTGCCATCATCCGTTACTACGACATAGGGTTGATCACAATACCCATGTTCGTAGATCTTTTGTCCATTTGAAATCAAACGCCAGTCATCTGATTGCCCCTGGGAAAAAATGGGAACACCCAATAGTAGTAGAATCGTCAAGCATTTCATTTGAAGTTGTTTTAGCGCAGGTTTGGATAGGCCTCAATTTAAGCATTTTACCTTCTCTGCCTCTTGCCGAAGCGGAAGTGTACAAAAGAATATACATCGAGACCTCGAAAGCTTGTTGAATGGGAATACAATAGACTGCGGCTTATGTATTTTGGGGCAGGAGCTGCAGGAATCAATATGGCCATGGATTGACTCAAGGCCGGAAAAAAAGTAGTACTATTGGAAGCTGGAGGTTAGTTTTCATCAAATAGTTTTCCTTACTTACTCTAGGTAAGAGCTGCGTACCTTTAAGACGGTATTGAAAAATAAAATGTGGTTTCGACACCTTCTTTACTTAGCACCCAGACTTCCCCCTTATGATGTTTTACAATTTTCTTGACGTTAGCTAAACCAATACCCGTCCCTTCGAATTTGCTTTGAGCATCTAACCTTACAAACATATCGAATAATCGTTCTGCATATACCATATCAAAACCAATCCCATTATCTTTTACGGCAAACACTATTCTCTCATCTTCCATTGTTGAACTAATTTCTACAACAGGCTCAGGTTTTAGATGAGAATATTTCACAGCATTCTCTATGAGATTATAAAAAACTTGCTCAATCAAAACTTGGTCTCCAATTATATTAGGAAGTGGTTTAATTGAAAATTGCGTTCGATAATCAGGGTTTGTGGTACAAATAGAGTCCACTATCTTTCTAACTACTCCATCTGTATCGATAAGTTGGACATTCTTGTTGAGTTCTTCCGTCTTTGCCAATTCCAATAGTTCAGAAATCATCGTATTCATTTTTTTAGAACCTTGTTCTATAAAATGAAAAAAATCTTGGATCTCCTTATCCTGGTTGATAATATCTAATCTCCGTTTGAGTAAGCCAATAAAACTATGGATATTTCTAGCAGGTGCTCTTAAATCATGAGAAATAGCTGCCGTAAAGGCATCTAACTCTTTATTTTTTAATTTTAAAACCTTTGTTCTTTCCGTTAGCGTCTTATTTGCCAATTTTAAAGCTGACTCTGCTTTTTCTTTAGCAAGGCATTCTCTCTTAAATGCTTTTTCGCTTGTGATTGCCCTATCGATTCTCATGTGCAACACATCTATATCTAATGGCTTCTCTATAAAGTCAACCCCTCCATTTTTCATAAACTCAATCGCAAGATGAATAGAGGAATGGGCGGTCATCATAATAACAGGAATATCATATTTCTCATGAAATATCATAAATAGATCAAAGCCTGTTATCTGCGGCATCATATAATCTAGTAATACTAAATCAATTTCCGTTGTTTCTAGAACTTGCGTAGCATCCTCCTGATTAGAAACTGTAAATACTTCATAATTAAGTTTAGTTAGTCTCCGTTTTAGCATTTGTAAAATGCCTATTTGGTCATCAACAATCAGTAATTTATTCATTTATTCTTAGGTTGTTCATCTCTTAGATCCTCGACATTTTCGTCTAATAATTTTTTTATGGTTTCTTCAAAATCTCTAGCTATTGGTTTGGCTATAAAATAATCGCATCCTTTTTCTATTGCCTTCTTGGTATCTTGAGCCCTCACCGAAGCGGTACAAGCAACAATCAATCCTGTGTACCTCACTTCCCTCAATTTCGTCACCGTTGTATAGCCATCCATTATAGGCATTTGGATATCTAACAATATCAAGTCTGGCCTTAGTTCAATGGCTTTTTCAAACCCTATTTTGCCATTAGCGGCTGTATGTATGGAGAATTCCATCTTTTTTAGCCTGCGAATGAGCATTTTGACAACTCTCTCATCGTCATCTACAATCAGTATTACCTTTTTATTATCCATTTATTAACCTATCAAAGTATTGGGAGTGTTACACAAAAATCGCTTCCCACACCATACTCACTTTCGACACTAATAGTACCGTTTTGCATTTCGATCAATTTTTTGGAGATGGCCAGGCCCAAACCTGAACCACTACTAGCTCTTATAACTGAACTATCCACTTGCTTGAATACCTCAAAAATCTGAGTCTTATATTCTTCTTTAATACCGCAACCTGTATCCCTCACTATTAAATGCGCTTTATTCCCTTCTATTTTAGTTATAATACTTATACATCCCTTGTCCGTAAATTTAACTGCATTTCCTAGTAGATTTATAATAACTTGCTTCATCCGAATGGGATCACCAATAAACCCAAAATCTTCGATTTCTTCCTTTAGCTCTAATTTTTTTTTCACAATCAAACCTTTAACCAAACCCAAGGATTCCTTAATACAATCCCTGATATACAAAGGTTCGACATGTAGTTCTAAACGTCCTTCCTCTATCTTAGAAAGATCCAACAATTCATTAATCAGACCTAGAAGATGCGTACCTGCTTCTTCAATATCTGATGCAATCTCTGCAATCTCTTGCCCATCAGGCATATCATCGGGATTAGTTAATAGCGGTAAATTACCTAACATTACTGTAAGAGGTGTTCTCAATTCATGGCTGATCACATTTAAAAAATCTGCTTTGGATTTATTTGCTTTTTCTGCTTTTTGCTTTGCTTCTAGTAACGTCTTTTCCATTTCTACTCTAATCGAAATATCTTCCTGAATTCCTATAAACCCTATTAAGGTTCCTTCCTCTTCAATTGGAGATATACTTAGTTCATTCCAGAACTTAGTCCCGTCTTTTTTGTAATTCAATAAAATAACCTGTCTCTTATACA
>CAJXUM010000111.1 GCA_913060855.1 uncultured Lewinella sp.
CTACACTATCCTCTTCGTCGGCAGCGTCAGATGTGTATAAGAGACAGCTTTTATTGGGCATCCTTTTAATCGGTACCTGGGGTATTAAAGCCCTTTTGTTTCCGACAGACAAAGTAGACTTCAATACTGATGTCCGCCCGATCCTCAATCAGCACTGTTTGCCCTGCCATGGTGGGGTAAAAGCGTCAGGTGGCTTAAGTTTTCTCTTTGAGGAGGATGCCTTTGCACCAACTGATTCTGAGCGACCCGCTATTATCCCCGGGAATGCTAGTGGCAGCGAATTGATCCGCCGCATCAAGCATACAGACCTGGAATTGCGTATGCCTTTAGAGGCCGATCCACTTTCAACAAAAGAAATTCAAATCCTAACCCAATGGATTAACCAAGGTGCGAAATGGGCCAAACACTGGGCTTACATCCCACCCAAACGCCCAACACCACCTAATCCAAGCGCACAAGCTGTCTTTCCGCTAAACAATGAAATCGACCATTTCATCTTAGCTAAATTGAACGAAAATGAACTTCCCCCCTCTCCCATCACAGATAAGACCACACTGCTTAGAAGATTGAGCCTAGATATCATTGGGCTTCCTCCTACTACACAGGAACTCCAGGATTTCTTGAACGATAGTAGTCCAACGGCCACCGAAAAGGTAGTAGATCGTCTATTGGCTTCGCCTCACTTCGGAGAAAGATGGGCCGCCATGTGGATGGACCTCGCCCGTTATGGTGACTCCCAAGGTTATCAAAAAGATCCCTATCGAAGCATCTGGCGCTATCGCGATTGGCTCATCGACGCCTTCAATAATGACTTGCCTTTTGATCAATTCACCTTACAACAATTAGCCGGTGACTTGGTGGAAGAAGCTGGAGAAGAAGAACTATTAGCCACTGCTTTCCATCGCAATACCATGACCAATGATGAAGGGGGAACGGATGATGAGGAATTCCGGGTGGCAGCGGTCATTGACCGTATTAATACAACATGGGAGGTTTGGCAAGGTACGACCATGTCCTGCGTCCAATGCCATAGCCATCCTTATGACCCCATTCGTCATGAAGATTTTTATACTTCGATGGCATTCTTCAATAATACGGAGGATGCGGATACCAGAAATGATGCGCCCAATATCGCCAGTTTCGCCAAGCCAGATAAGGCAAAAATCAAGCGATGGGTCAAAAGCATAGCAGATATAGCGATAGCAGGAGATGAGATGGACAGCAAGGAGCTGAATAAGTGGCGTAAAATATCCCTTTTCCCTGTATGGCGCCCTGGCTTTTGTGAAGACTGGGGAAAAGTACAAATCGATGCCAATAACCTAGCTCGTCGATTTTCCAATGGTGCCTGGTTAAATTTCCGAGAGGTCCAATTAGAAAATACAGCTAGCATACAGTTAAAACATAGCCCAATTCGACAGCAAGGATTGGTTCAGGTCTATCAGGATAGTATCAATGGGCCCTTATTAGGTAGTGCACCACTAAGTGGCAGCGGTACCACGGCGATTCCCATTGAATCTATCGGGAAGGTGAATCTCTATTTCCATTTTACCACTCAGGAGGATCGATTTCCTAGAGACTTCGTCTTGCAGGAAATACATTTCGACAGTAAAGTGCCACAATACGCCGAGGAGCAAAAGAAAGTGGCCGATAGTTTAGCGAGTCTGACCCAAGTCATGACTCCGATCATGAAAGATCTTCCTTCAGCCCAGAACCGAAAGACGCACGTATTTGAGCGTGGGAATTGGCTGGTTCATGGCCAAGAAGTCGTTCCGGGTGTGCCGGCTAGTTTGTCGCCCTTACCCAAGCAAGAAATGCCTGATCGGATGGACCTCGCCAAATGGTTAATCCGTCCGGAAAATCCGTTGACCGCTCGTGTTATCGCTAATCGATTTTGGGCAGAACTAATGGGTCGTGGTATTGTCGAAACCGTTGAAGATTTTGGTTCGCAAGGTACGCTTCCTTCTCATCCTCAATTATTGGATTGGTTGGCACTATCCTTTCAAGAAGATTTACAATGGAGTGTCAAAGCCTTGGTCCGTGAGATCGTTTTATCTAGCAGCTATCAACAATCTTCATCCAGTTCCAAAGAGGCGCTGGCCAAAGATCCCAACAATCGGTATTGGTCACGTGCCTACCGAAAAAGATTAACGGCCGAACAAGTACGCGATCAGGCCTTAGCGGTTAGTGGTCTTTTGAGTGAAAAAATGTACGGTCCCAGCGTCATGCCTCCTCAGCCCGACGGCGTTTGGCAGGTGATTCGACAAGTATTACGCTGGAGAGAAAGCGGTGGCGAAGACAGATATCGCCGAGCCTTGTACACTTTTTGGCGAAAATCTAGTCCGTATCCCTCTTTTTTGACTTTTGATAGTCCAAGTCGAGAATACTGCGTTTCCAGAAGAATCCCTACTAATACGCCATTGCAAGCCCTCGTTACGATGAATGATACCGTCTACGTAGAGGCCGCCCGAGCCCTGGCCCAACTATCCTTGGATAGCCAAAAAGAAGATACCAAAGCTATACTCACACAAACCTATAAACAAGCGCTTTTAAGAGCGCCTACAGATACCACCCTAGATATTCTGAACCAGCATTATGCCGAGAATCTCGCCTTCTATCAAGCCAACCCGATCGAAGCCCAGCAAATGGCTCAATCAGAAGAAGGTAATGCTCCTGAATTGGCAGCACTGACTGTCGTTAGTAATGTGATCCTGAATCTAGATGAATTTGTAGTTAGAGAATAAACCCGGAGTTAAAAGTCTGCTTTGATCATTTTTGTGGTCAAAGCACCTCAAAAGATAGAAGCATGAAGCTCATTAACGAATTACTACAGGCTTACGAAAAAGAAATGACCCGCCGCTCTTTCTTACAAGCTGGCGGGCTTAGCTTAGGTGCGATGGCCTTATCTTCTCTATCGGCTTGTGGAAATACAAGTTCCGCACCGCTCAATATGGCGATGGCTGATCAGGTAGATTTAGCTAATCCGCTAAAAGTGCGAAAATCACATTTTTCTCCAAAGGCCAAGCGAGTGATTTTCCTGCACATGGCAGGAGCCCCCTCCCAACTAGAACTTTTTGAATATAAACCAGCATTGCACAAGCTGGATGGCTTGGACTGTCCGCCTTCTTTGTTAGAGGGAAAACGTTTCGCTTTCATTACGGGTGTACCCAAAATGTTAGGCCCACAGTTCAACTTCGGTCAGTACGGAGAAACACAGAGTTATGTCTCCGATCGCTTACCTCATTTCAAGGAGGTCGTAGACGAAGTAACCTTCCTCCGTGCCATGCATACGGATGAATTTAATCATGCGCCCGCTCAATTGTTCATGCATACCGGACATGCCCGTACGGGCCGCCCGAGCATGGGTTCCTGGGTGACTTACGGCTTGGGATCTGAAAATCAAAACCTTCCTGGCTTTGTCGTACTCGTGTCGGGACAATCCGCCCCGAGTGCCGGTAAAAGCGCCTGGGGAAGCGGTTTTTTACCTACCGTATTTCAAGGCGTGCAATGCCGCTCCAAAGGAGAACCTGTTCTCTATGTCAATAACCCAGATGGTATGCCTCGCGATATTCGCAAAGGTACTATCGAAGCCATTAATGAACTGAATCGACAACGATACGAAGAGGTCCAAGATCCAGAGATCGTCACGCGAATTGCCCAGTACGAGATGGCATTCAAAATGCAAATGACCGTACCCGAAGTCATGGACATCTCCGATGAGCCAGACTATATCCACGAGATGTACGGCACAACGCCCGGCGAATCTTCTTTTGCTAACAACTGCTTATTAGCGCGGCGATTGGCGGAGAAAGATGTCCGTTTCATTCAACTATTCCATAGAGGCTGGGATTCTCATGGTAGTAATCAATTCGAAGCACTAGATATTGGTTTCGTTAAACGATGCCAGGAAATAGATAAGCCGATGGCTGCCTTACTAAAAGACCTCGAGCAGCGTGGTCTCTTGGAAGAAACACTAGTCGTTTGGGGCGGAGAATTTGGCCGTACCCCGATGATGGAAAATAGAGGGGGGATTTCAAATCCTTTTGCAGGACGTGATCATCACAAGGAGGCCTTTACGATGTGGATGGCAGGAGGTGGAGTGAAAAAAGGATTTAGCTTCGGCGAAACAGATGAGATCGGTTATTCAGGTACCAAAGACCGCGTTCATACCCATGACTTACAAGCCACCATCCTACATTTAATGGGGATGGATCACGAAAAATTGACCTATCACTTCCAGGGTCGAGATTTCCGATTAACAGATGTACATGGACATGTGGTGAAATCCATCATGACTTAAGCATCCGCATCCGCCGTTGCAGGTATTTTCTACCTGCGACATCCGCAGAAGGGCTGAAGTCTCGCAACTAAACAAGTCAGCGAACCAACAAAACAAGATATGAAAAATCTACTCCTGCTATTGTTCTTCAGTAGTCTATCCTATGCACTTCTCGCCCAAGATATGGTCCTTCCTTTGTTCCCAGAAGGTATCCCTTGCGCCAGTGAAAATGAAATACAAGTTAAAGAGAACAACAATGGTTCACAAAGGCGCATCAGCCAGGTACAAAACCCTGAAATAGCGGTCTATCTACCGGCTAAGTCCATCGCTAATGGTACGGCAGTAGTCATCTGCCCTGGTGGAGGCTATACCGTATTGGCTTGGGATTGGGAAGGCAGCTGGATGGCCAAATGGTTCAACGAAATGGGCGTGGCTGCCTATGTATTAAAATATCGACTTCCCCGCTGGGAATCAGAAGAATGCAATGATAAGGTAGCGCTAATGGATGCACAACGAGCCATACGACTCGTTCGCAGCAAGGCTACAGAATGGCGACTCGATCCTGAGCGCATCGGCATCATGGGCTTTTCAGCAGGCGGGCACCTAGCCTCTACGGCTAGTACCCATTTTGATGAAGGCGATGCAAAGGCTAGTCTGGCGGTAGATCGCGTCTCCTCTCGCCCCGATTTTTCCATCTTAATGTACCCGGTCGTTTCAATGGATACAACGATCGCTCACATGGGATCTAGAAGAAATATCATTGGCGCCAATCCTACTGCAAAAATGGAGGCGTATTATTCCAATGAAAAACAAATTACGGCTGAGACTCCACCTGCTTTATTGATCCATGCTGATAATGATAGATCCGTTATTCCTGAAAATAGCGTTGCTTATTATTTGGGGCTTCGCAAGCACCGTATTCCTGCGGCGCTGCATATTTTCGAATCGGGAGGACATGGCTTCTCCTTTGCAGAGGGCCGTGGAGATGTCGAAGGCTGGCCCGGAGTCGCTAAGGACTGGCTAAGAGGTAGAGGTTTATTAAACAAACGACTAAAAGCCTTGATCGTAGACGGTCAAAACAACCATGGCAACTGGCCAGAGACTACGCCCATTATGAAGGCCCAACTAGAAGAGACCGGGCGTTTCATCGTGGATGTCGCCACTACCCCCGCTAAAGGAGAACCGATGGGGGATTTCCGCCCTAATTTTGCCGCTTATGATGTAGTCGTTTCCAATTATAATGGCGCGGATTGGCCCGAAGCTACCCAGCAAGATTTCGAGCGATACGTCCACGGCGGTGGTGGTTTTGTTTCCGTACATGCTGCCGATAATGCCTTCGCTAAATGGCCCGCCTACAACGAAATGATAGGACTTGGCGGCTGGGGAAACCGAACGGAAAAAGATGGTCCGTACGTGTATATAGATGACGAAGGTGAAATCATCAGAGATGAGACAGCAGGGAAAGGAGGTAACCACGGTAAGCAGCATGCATTTGTGGTTAAAACCCGAGATACCGAACACCCGATCACTCGAGGAATGCCCAAAGAATGGCTCCATGCCAATGACGAACTCTATGACATGTTACGTGGACCGGCTAAAAACATGCATATTTTAGCTACTGCCTTTGCCGATAAAGCACAAGGTGGCACTGGCCGCCACGAACCCATGTTGATGACGGTACATTATGGATTAGGTCGCATTTTTCATACGACGCTAGGTCACGCCAATGAATCACAACTGTGTGTAGGCTTCAAAACTAGCTTTCAGAGAGCAGCCGAATGGGTCGCTACCGGTGCGGTGACACAGCCCATCCCTAAAGAAATGCCCACAGCCGATAAGGTATTGATCGATGAGGTTAAATAATTTTCTACGCATCAAAACAACAACATGAAAAAGAACCAAGCGCTTTCCAGGCGTACATTTACCAAAGTACTAGGCACAGGTGTTGCGCTGAGTCCACTCCTATCTTTCAGCCCTCCTCTCCTACCCAAACCCGGTTCACAAATGAAAATGGGTTTGGTCACCTACCTATGGGGTAAAGATTGGGACCTTCCCACCCTCATCACCAATTGCACCAAGGCTAAAACGCTCGGCGTAGAACTTCGCATCGAACATGCGCATGCGGTCACAAGAGCACTTTCTGCCGCTCAACGCAAAGAAGTCCGGAAACAATTTGACGATAGCAAAGTAATTTGCCTAGGTATGGGTACCAACCAAGCCTACCACTATGCTGATGCCGCTCGTGTGAAGAAAGAGATTGAAGGCACCAAAGATTTCATCAAGTTGAGTCATGATATCGGCGGTACAGGTGTAAAAGTCAAGCCTAATGGTTTTCCTAAGGGGGTGTCTCAGGAAAAAACCATCGAACAAATCGGAAAATCATTCAATGAAGTCGCCAAGTTCGCGGCAGATTATGGGCAAGAAATTCGCGTAGAAGTACACGGGAGAGGAACGCAAGAACTCCATCACATGAAAGCTATCATGGATGTAGCCGATCACCCCAATGTGAAAGTCTGTTGGAATTGCAATATGGAAGATCTCCTCGGCGATGGCCTCGAACACAACTTTAATCTCGTAAAAGATCGTTTTGGTGATACCGTACATATCCGCGAAGTAAATGTGGGGGAATATCCCTATCCCGAATTAGTAAAACTATTGGCACAGATCGATTATAAAGGCTGGATATTATTGGAATGCCGAACCGATCCGGAAGATAAGGTCAAGGCCATGAAGGAACAACGTAAGTTGTGGAAGAAAATGGTTAAGCAGGCGCAGAAAACCATGTAGCTATTCCGCTTAATCGCTATAGTCACTGCTACCTATTCTTGGCTTTCTCTTGTCATTGCCGAGGATAGGTGGCAGCCAGTACAGCGAGGGCTATGACATTATCATTCCTATTTTGATTTTAATTGTCATTATTACGCACTCCCCCTTCCAACTTCTCCTTCACCTCATCCAAACGATTCATGGCAGCATAGTCATGTGGATCCATCAAGAGTACTTGATTAAAAGCCTGAGTAGCTTGTTCGTAATGGCCCATTTTATCATGAACATTACCCATGTTGAAGTGAGGTGCAATATAGTTTGGATCCAATTCGATAGCACGTTGAAGTGAATGGATGGCATGTCGGAATTCGCCTAAATTAATCTGTGCTGAGCCTAAATTATTGTGCGCAATAGCTGATAGTCCATTGATCTTCAATGCATTCAAACAAGCCTGTTTCGCTTCTTTATATCGGCCCATATCCTCTAATAAAGATCCCATATTTGTATAGGCCAATTCCTTGGACGGGTCTAAATCTATAGCAGCTTCATAAATTGGCAGTGCCTCTTCGAGACGCTCAAACTCATGAAGTAGATAACCTTTCGTTACGTAGTACTCAGCCACATTCGGCGCTAGACCAATCGCTTGATTAATACTATATAGTGCTTCTTCTTCTTCCCAGAGTGCTAATGAAATTTGAGCCCGCATACTGTAGGACGAAGCCAGAGTAGGATCATTGGTAATCTCCTGATCCAATAAAACTAAAGCCTCCTCGAAGTCCCCTAGTTTGTAGAGCGCATACCCTTTTTGGAAATAAAAATCATTAAAACTTCCTCCTTTTTCCCCCAGTTGATCGAAATCGGCCTTTGCTTCTTTATACAACCCTAAGACATTATTTTCCTTGCCCCTTTCGTAATAAGCATTCAGGTTGGATGGGTTATATGAAATCGCTTGATCAAAAAATGCAATCGCTTCTTCTTTTCTATTCAAATCCCCCAGCACACAAGCTTTCAAATAATAGCCATCATCATCCCCTGGATTGAAGATAATAGCTTGGTCAAAATCGGCAAGTCCTTCCTCATATTTATCTAGCATACAGTAGGCCCTCCCTCGGCGCTTCAAGTAATGAGAACTACTCGGATCCAGCACTATGGCTTGGGTAAAAGCTGCGATAGCCTCTTCGTAGTTTTTCATCTGGTCATATACCAGGCCTTTCTCTTCCCACGACTCTGCGTGGCTTGGCATCAAGTCAATCGCTTCTTCTACCGTAGACAATGCTCGTTTCAATTTACCCTCTAACACATAAGCTTTTACCTTTTCCAATAATTGATCTATCATTATACTGTACTGTTATTATTCCTGAAAGGGTGTTGCTATAACACTTGTAAGTCAGAACCTTGCTCAATAACGTTCAAAGAAGGTTTGAAGTTCCTTAGTGTCTTGGGTTTTCATCAAAGCCAATAGCAATAGAATTCGCGCCTTCTTAGGGCTTAAATCTGGTGCAAAAACCACGGGAAATGGATAAGACGGATAGCCGATAATACGTCCTTCTGGTACTTGTGAAGCGATCACCAACGGAATGCCCTTCTCTGCGGCCCTCTTCATTCCTTCCAACATCCCACTACTGATCCGGCCGCCCGCAAACGAACCAATGACCAAGCCATCCAAGCCCTTTCCAGCAAAATAGGTCAGAATAGCAGGATCAAAGCCAGTGAAGTCCATTACTAATTCAACCTTGGGTAAAGCAGTTACCTTATCTAGTTCGAAAGGGACCTGATAAGTATGCGGATGAATGGGGTTCCGGTAATAGCGAATCTGATCTGGATCAACCACCCCCAGGAAACCAGCAGCCGATTGAAAAGTCTCCACCCTTCTATTATGAGTCTTCCAAACCTCACGGGCAGCACTGATTTCTTCATTCAAAACGACCAATACACCTTTCCCGATCGAGTTTTCATCAACGGCAACACGTACCGCATTTAGCAGATTAGCGGGCCCATCTGCAGAAATTTCATTCGCGGAGCGCATAGAACCTACCAATACGATCGGTTTTTTACTTCGTATAGCCAGATTTAGGAAGTAGGCAGTCTCCTCCATGGTATCGGTGCCATGCGTAATGACGACTCCACTCAAACCTGGATCATCCTGTAATAATTGATTAATCCGCTGAGCTAGTCGCAGCCAATGAGCGGGTGTCATCTGAGAAGATCCAATTTTACTAAAGGTTTCTACCGTGATCGTTGCATGTTCTGCGATGTCCGGCACAGCTTGCACTAAGGCAGGGCCATCAATCATCGGCTGTCCATTTACGCTGGCAATCGTCCCCCCGGTGGTTAGAATAATAAGGCGAGGTTTTGTGACTGCTGTCGATTGACTACTACTCATAAAGGGCATGTTTACAACGCAAAAAAGAAAAAAGAAACGAAAAGTCATAATGCTTAATGGTTATTGACAAATTGTATTGATCGCCCTTTTGGGTACTCAACTAGGTCCTTATTGATCAAACCCTTCCTTACAATCTGTGCCTAGTATGTTGGAAATAAAAATGGAAATGGATTACTCCTGGAACTATTCTTACTTCTGCTCCGTTTTACAATTATCATGACTAAAATACACACATATAGTTTATCACTTCGAAGTTATCCTCCAGATAACCCAGGTGTGATCTAATTGTGTATAAATAAAGCAATTTAAAGCTCTTTGGGTAGTACCCAAGGGGCTTTTTTATTTACACCTGTAAGCTAACAGGCAAAGCTATCAGGCTTAAAACCTGATGTTTGGCGGTTCGAATCCGCCCAGGTGTACGATACGGAGGGTTGGCGGAATTGGTAACGCACCACACTGCTAATGTGAGATAGGTAATGCCTGTACAGGTTCGAGTCCTGTACCCTCCGCTATTTCTTCTTGCCGTTTTCCGAATTCTAGTCTGTCGGAAGCAAAAAAATCCCTATTTTAAACCCAAACAAAACAGCCTGATGAAAACCCAATACTGTGCCCTGCTGCTCTTTCTCCTACTGCCTATTTGTATGCAGGCTCAAATCTATGAATCTGCCGCTAACATTTCGAGCAAGAACAAGGCTCCACGACTCGAATGGTTGAAAGATGCTGGTTTGGGCTTACGCATTGACTTGGGCATTGACAGTCAGCTAGGCATTGTAATGAGTCAAAGCCTCGTGGGCGCCTCTCCCGCTTATCAAAAACAGTATTTCGAGGAGCTCCCTAAGACCTTTGATCCGCAACAATTCAATCCACGAAAAATAGCCCAATTAGCCAAAGTAGCCGGTATCCAATACCTCGTTTTCAATGTTAAACACCAATCCGGGTTTTGTTTGTGGGATACCCAAACGACTTCTTTCAATAGTTTGAACACACCTTATTCCAAAGATTTATTAAAAGAATTTATAGCAGCTGCAAGGGCCTATGACTTAGCCGTAGGGATCTATTATTCTCCGGAAGATTATCGCTTTTTATATGACCATGATGAAGTAATTAGACGGGAAGGCGGTGAGGCATTAGATGAGGAAGTCATGGAAAGTTACGAGGCCTATATCTGTCTCTTATACACATCTGACGCTGCCGACGAAGAGGATAGTGTAGA
>CAJXUM010000112.1 GCA_913060855.1 uncultured Lewinella sp.
ATCTACACTATCCTCTTCGTCGGCAGCGTCAGATGTGTATAAGAGACAGGGCTCGCCCTGCGGCATCCTTGAGGTCGATGATATTGACCGTCGCCTCATTGTGGTACAGCTTTTCAAATAATGCCAAACGATCTTCAGTAATTTTCGTTCCCATTGACCAAGTCTTCAGGCTAGATTTTACGTTTATCCCCTGTGAAGCATCACGACCTACACCATTGTCGGTGATATGGCAAATCAAGCTATTTTCTTCCATTGAGAGGATAATATCTAATCGACCGGGTCGATCACTATGTAGCAAACCGTGCCAAATTGCATTCTCAACATAGGGCTGAAGCAACATCGGGGGAATTTCGTAATTGACGGGCAATAAGCCTTTATCCAATTGTATACTATACAAAAACTGGCCTTGAAAACGTAAGGCCTCCATCTCAATATATAGCTTCAGCGCCTCTAACTCGTCCTTGAGGTTGACCTGATTACTTCTCGAGTTTTGCAGAATGAGTCGAATCAAGCGGGAAAAACGATTGAGGTAGTCAGAAGCTTTCTCCGTTTCATTTTTTAGGATGTAATAGTCAATCGAGTTTAAACAATTGAAAATAAAATGAGGATTCATTTGTGAGCGTAAAGCCCCCATTTCCACCTTCGATAGTTGCTTTTCAAAAGCGAGTTTCAATTGTTCCTCTCGCCGAATTTGATGAACCCCAAAGCGAATTAACGAAACCATAATACTCATTATAACAGCCCCCAAGGCACCCCAAATCCACGCCGGCCAAAATTGGTTTTCTGGGATATGTATTAGCGGCCAGAAACTCACACGACCCACCAATTTCACCACCAAGACATATGCCAGTGTCAAAAAAGAGAGTAGCACTAGCCAACCAGTTGCTTTTCGAGCTATGCCACTTACAAGCGTGTTCTCCATTTGGGGTAATTAATTTGATTCCAATTACTTCCTTTTTCTTAACATGTGCAGCGGTAAATGATTAACTGGAAGCTTGCCCGATTAATTGGTAGTCTTTTTTTAGTCCAGGGAATTAGCAAATAATGATCCTCAGTACCAACCTTTTTCATTTTGCCTCCTGTCTTAGCTTACAAAGACGACAGAAGTGTTTGGACTAGTGCCTCTGTCCGGGATTACGTAAACTTACTTTGCTAGATTGTATTAAATATTGATGATGAAGAAACTATACACTGGGATTTGTTGCCTGCTATTACTATTATGCCTACCCGATTTCCTAGCGGCTTGCTCCTGTGCTGGCCAACCTACATTTTGCCAAAGTGTTGTGAATAACAATGGAGAGGTGGTCGCAACGCTCATTATTTTTGGCGAGAAGATCAGGAATAAATCCGATGGTATGGATGTGAAACTGCTTTCCACGATCCATGGAGAAACATCGACAAACGAGATTTTCATCAAATCGGGTAATGGAGCTGATTGTGGTCTGTGGACCGATCAATTTGAAGTAGGTGAACAATTCATTTTGTCGCTTTATCCCACCAACAACGACAACCCTACAAGCGCATACATGATTAGTAGTTGTGGTACCCATTGGTTGAAAGTAGAGAATGGCAAAGTGAAAGGAAAAATTACGCCTAGCCTTACAGAAGTAGCAATCAGTGATTTCCCCTCTATCTCCAATTGTGGTGACTTTTCACCGGTTCCTTCTCAAAATGCGTTGATCAATGTTTTTCCCAATCCTGCTACAACCGCCTTTCAAATAGACATCGAGTTAGACAATTCTATTCAAGGTTTTTTCAATATATATGATATGGCTGGACGCTTCATCGAGAAAGTGGCCATTGAAGGGACTAATCAAGTCAGCATCCCCTACGAGGTGGAAAAACTTTCGGCTGGCATCTATCTGGTAGAAGTATACCTTTGGTCTCGACGAGAACTATTTAAAATAGTAGTCGGGCGGTGATCTACTGCGGATAGTTTTTCCTAATTTGATACAGGACACCTTTGTCTAAAGGAGACCAAATAGCCGTCTTCACTCCTGCTGTTTTCAAGCCCTGGTTGGCCCAATTATTACAGGTGCGAATGATGGAGTAACTTCCCTTTCCTTCATAAAAATCATCTCGCTGGCCATACCCTTTCCCAGGAATGAGTATGGGTAAGCCCGAAGTCGTTTCTTGAAAGGACTGGCGGATGTAAAGTAATAATTCCTCCATTTGTTCAGGGCAAAGAGGGATGTGATTCCAATTCGAACTTGCTCTGCGGTAATAGGTGAGATGCATCGCCGTTTTACTTTTCCAAAACAGCGCTTTGGCCGCTACACTAAATCGCAAATCATCCCAAGTAGGCGTCTCTAGGTAAAAGCCTTGATCTCCCCAACCAAAGGACACGAATTTGGTATCAGACGGCAATGCTACACCTTTCCAACCTTCTCCTCGGATAAATTCAACAGGGATCACCAAATCCAAATGCACACCATTCGTGGAAACATAAATGCTATTCGCTATTGTACAACTAACGGCAGGAGGAGAAGTGCTCAGGAGAGAGAGTATTAATCCAATCAGGCTATACGCCAATATAAACACCAGGAAGCCTAAAAACGTCCTTTTTATGTATTTGAGTAAAGTCCATCCCATATCTCTCAAAGATGCGACTCAAGCCAACTTTTGGTGCATCAAGACGGCGATCCTTTTCCAATAGTCACGTCGGCTTGGGCTAAGCAATAGCCGCCATCGGATAAGAATAGCATCAAACCCACCTTTCTTTGCTCGGTAATAGGGCTTACAGGATGCATAGAGCCACTCTTCTTGAAATCCCGTCCACACGCCGGCAGGACTAATGAGATTAGATTTCAAAACGGGATAGACTTCCAATAAATCGATAGCCATGAGCTCATTCAATGACATATGAGTAGACTCGAATAATTTCACCATTCGATGATAATCAGTATCCGACAAGGCTACATCCAAGTAGCTATCCGATAAGCACAACCAAATTTCTTTTCGTTTTTCCCAATCAGCCATCGAGGATCATGCGTCGTGCGGCAATAGAACTTTCAACGCGAGTTTGGTAGGCCTGCTCTTGTTGACTCAATTCTTTGTTGCCCCAAATTTGTAATAAGTATCCATATACCATCAAATCCCGGTAGAGCAAAAATAAGGGTATTTTTTCTTTTTCATACGGACTGATTTGGTTGTGCTGTTCATACCCTCGCCAAAAGTGGGATAGAAACAATTCATCAAAGGAGCGATACTGCTTACTAGCAGGATGATTACAGGCATAGTATAGTACGGTGGCCACATCATGGATGTACCAGGATTGACAGACTAATTCAAAGTCAAATAAAACGATCTTTTGCTCGCTAGTCAGTAAATAATTGCCATGATGAACATCGTAGTGTATTAAACCATAATTCGCAGCCTCTTGTGGAAGGCGCTTTAATTCATGGACTACTTCATTGTGCAATCTTCGCAATTGGCGATTATCATCCGGGAAATATTCGAAGCTATAAAATTCCGGTATTTCATCCCAATGTCGGTACGATAAGTCGCTGCGAATGGGATATCCTTTCCCAATTTTATGCAGCTGCCCGAGTAGATCCCCGAGGCCTTCAAAATGAGCTGTCTTCCATTGATCGGCTGCTATCTTAGCCCCTTGGATTTTCTTAAAGCAGATACCCCAAAACACCTCTTGCTCAATCGCTAACTCAATGGGTTCGCCACCTCCTAGGACTTGGACTACATTCACCCCTTCCCTCCCTAAAAACGTAAGCCAATCGATTTCTGTCTGCACATCTACCCTATCCCGAACAGTAGCTGGGGTAAGTCGTAATATTCGATCTCCACAATCATACACTAGATTGGTATTGGAACGGATCAGTTGTGCGGATTCTACATTTACGCCCAATGGATGAAGCACAGCGACTAAGTGAGTAATATCTCTATACTTTTGCTTTTCTGCCATTTCACTGATCTTATCCGAGCAGACTAGGCGGGGCCTTCAATTGTCCAATCTTCTCAGATACACTACCTCGCTCTCCCAATCTGGCCACCCTCAACACAAAACTTGCTATCCGCCCTGGGTGACTAACGATCCTAGACTGTCGGGCAACTTTCTCATCCCGTTCCGCGATCAAAGCAGGCCATCCCTGTTCTGGCTTTGCGGCCAAGTCTTTAGCAAAGCGCCAAGCCCCATCCCTTGCCAATTCCATACTGAAATCAATGAAGAAGTCATCTACTTTTCTAGTGCGTTTTAAAATCCAAATAAGAGTCGGCCAAATACGGGCTAAGTCATCTTGCACCTCTTGCACTAAGTCTCCAAGGATGGTATTTATTTTTTTAAAATCCTCAGCCAGGGCTTCTATGTCTTGCCCCTTGGCTATTTCTGCTGCCGCAATCCCCAAATCGAGATTGATATGCGCATTGATTCCCATGACAAGGTGTTGTAAGACAATCGGCCAATAATCAGTAGAAAGATCGAAAGCACGTTGCCAGGCGGCAGTAGTAGGTTGTGCTTTTTGGTAAGCATCATAAGTTGCCAAATAGCGCTGGGCAAAAACAATATCCAATTGTTCCATTCTGGGACCATCCTCGAAGAAGCCCTCGGCAATCCCAGACTTGACTTTCATCGTTACCTTTTGATAGAGCGCAGCAAAATACCCGAGTGTATTTTGATTCGTCTCAGCATCTGCAATAATCTCGCCGAGTAAGGTGATGACTTCATCAATCGAGTTTAGGTTTTCCCAATCCATATAAATAAAAGTACTATCAGTTATAGAAATCAATACCCTCGAAGATATAGTAAATACTGCGGCTTCGGAAATCGTTTTCCTGCTTTAGAGCTAAGGCAAATCGATTCAGCACCAAAATGAGTAAGCTGGCTTACAAAGCGAACGCCACCTATTTCGAATTGAAACAAACAGCGCATACCGCAACACAAGAATTAGAAATCGGCTATAGGGTACATCCCGAGGAAAGATGCAAAGGCCTGATGACCGAAGTTCTAACTTTTTTTAGGAAACAACAAACGAAATGGCAGCGGACAATTATCGCAACAGTAAGCCCAAGAAACCTACATTCTGTCCACCTATGCTTAAAATCGGGAAGCAATAAAGAAGAAACACTTCATGATACTGAGACCGGAGAAAAATACCTAAAACTGACCCTAGATATTAATTCCCCCTTTTACACTACTAATTATTCACTATTCATTCCACATTACTCATTAATTACGCTCTCATCATAATACGTTTCCGGATTCGACTCAATGACTCCGGTTTGATCCCCAGGAAACTAGCCAACTGATATTGTGGAACGCGATGTACAAGTTCTGGCCTATCTTTCAAGACATTCAAATAGCGTTCTTCAGGTGTGGTGATAATATAACTAGCCAACATTTCTTGGTATTCCATCAAACGTCGCTCCATATCCAGTCGGCCATACGCCTCAAATTTTGGATATCGTCGAAACAATTCTAATTCACTTTCATGCGGCATGATGGTCAAAAAAGTATCCTCTACACATTCCAGGTAGAACTTAACCGGTTTCCGCAGTTCCTCACTGGTAATGGTCGTAATCTGCTGTCCCTCCGTATAAAAAAAGGTGGTCTTTTCTTCTCCATCTTTCAGGTAAAATTGCCGCACACACCCTTGATAGTTGCAATAGCAAGCAGCGGGTATTTGCCCTTCATGTAATAAAATACTCCCCTTCTTGAAAAGCTTGACAGAAACCGCATCCAGCACAAATCGTATTTCCTCATCGCGGAGTGCATGCGAAGCCGCCATACAATCAATCATCTCTTGTCGAATCGTTTCCGTAGTCGTTGTTTCTGTAAGCGGTGAAAGTTGTCCGGCAGTCATAGTAATGGTAGAATTGTTTATACGAATCTACCCTTTCAAGACGGTACAAAGGATTCTTTTCGATGGATAGGAAGATATCATCGATAGATGCACATTCGGGGCTTTTATCAGGCTTTTAAGTATTATTCATCCCAATAACCAACTTCCCCTGACCGTGGCCATCACCGAAATATTGAAGGGCTTGTGGTACCTCCTGCAGGCTATAGACCTTGTCTACTCGTGGGGCGAGATGCCCCGCTTCCACTTGCGTGCTGAGGTAATCCAAATCTTCCCGACTAGGTTTATGCGCAAGTATTCCAATTTTCTTTTTACTAAACTTAGCAAGTAGCCCCCCATAGATAATCACAGGTAACAAAAGTCCCATATTCCCTCCGATCATGACAAAAGCGCCAGTTGGCGTCAGGCTTCGTTGATAGGTGAGAACGGAGCGCTGTGCCACATTGTCAATAATGAGGTCATATTGTTGGCCATTCTGGGCGAAATCTTCAGCGGTATAATCTATTACATGATCGGCACCTATCGCTTTTAGCATATCCAACTTGTCTGTTCGATCCACCGCAGTTACCTCGACGCCCATCCGCTTGGCCAACTGAATCCCCATCGTACCTACGCCTCCTCCCGCTCCATTAATCAGCATCTTATCCCCTGCTTTGAGTTGCGGATGAAGTCGCATTCCTTGCAAAGCCAACACACCGGCATGAGGCATGGCTGCCGCTGCTTCAAAGGTCAAACTTGGGGGCTTAAAAGCCAAAGGCTTGGGAGAGACACATACATATTCAGCAAATCCTCCCCAATGGTATTCCGATATATCCCCAAAAACTTCATCTCCTGGTTTGAAAAATTGCACATTTTCACCCACGGCTTCTACACGTCCGGCTATGTCCAGGCCGAGTATTTGATTGCGGGGTTTGAAGGGGCCTCCTATCATTTTGACAATAAAGGGCTTCCCTCGTAAAACATCCCAATCCCAAGAGTTGATAGCTGCGGCAAAGATTTTCACCAAGACTTCATCGTCTTTGGGCACCGGTTTTGGTACTTCTCGCAATTTCAACACCTCAGGCGGCCCATATTTTTCATAAACTACGGCTTGCATTTTTTCCATCTTCTAATTTTAAAATAGTGTTTACGGTTGAAGATTTGACAGAAATTTACAGCACTTGAAGACTTTCGACTGCCTCTTGTCACCGCCTTCGATTTTGAGCTTCGCCAATAAATTGGCGGCTATGTGATTCCTTTCCGAATTACCCCCTGCACCGCCTCCGGTTTTGAGCTTCGCCAATAAATTGACGGCTACGTGATTCCTTTCCGACTTCCCCCTGCACTGCATCCGATTTTGAGCTTCGCCAATAAATTGACGGCTATGTGATTCCTTTCCGAATTCCCCCCTGCACTGCATCCGATTTTGAGCTTCGCCAATAAATTGACGGCTACACGACGACGATCACATTTCCACTTTTGTGCCCCGCTTCTACATACTGTTGCGCTGCCACGATATCATCTAGGGTGAACCGTTTGTCTATCACCGCTTTAAGTTTACCCGCTTCAATCATCTCCTTAAGCTTGGCTAGTTGCTCCAGGCTTTCTCCCGCCAGACCAGTGAGCACTCTTTTGCTGCTCGTCCATTTCGTCCATAAGCCCCGAAAGATAACTTCTAGGGAGGGATTAGATTGAATGTAGCGGCCCTTCTCCTTCAGTGCATTGACAGTCGGAGTATACTTACATTTTCCGGCCACATCAAAAATCACATCATAGGTGATACCCATTTGGGTAAAGTCCTGCTGCTTATAGTCGATCACCTTATCCGCCCCGATAGACAACAGCATATCGAGTTTTCGCCCAGTATCCACTGCGGTCACTACCGCACCTAGGGATTTAGCCATTTGTACAGCATAAGAACCAATACTCCCTCCCGCACCATTGATAAGGATACTTTCTCCGGGCTTAATATTCGCCATTTCCATAAAATAGATGGCATTGAGTCCACCCGTGGGAATCGTTGCTGCTTCCTCAAAGCTCATATTAGTCGGTTTGAGGGCTATGCTGTGGGTGACCTTCTGACATTTGTACTCGAGATAAGTTCCGATCTTTCCTCCCGTTCCAGCAAACACTGCATCCCCTACTTTAAAGCTGGTTACATCCTTCCCTACCGCTTCGATTTCACCGGCTAATTCTTGCCCCAAAGTGGGTATACGAGGTCTAAAAACACCGATATACAATCGGACGGGGAGCCAGAATAGCGGGGTGATTTTAAAAGCCCTTAGTTCGCAATCGCCTGCGGTAACAGTAGTAGCTCGAACTTTAATCAAGACTTCATCATCCTTAGGCATAGGTTTCTCTACTTCGCCCAATTCAAGGACATCAGTTGAACCATAACGGTTAAAATGTACTATTCTCATTTTGGTAGATTTCATAATTGCCAATGTATTCATTTTCTTGCTTTTAGTCCACAAAAGATGTTCAAAAATAGACTACTGGGCAAAGTGAGAGGACAGAAGTCACCTAGCCTGCGACTAGGCAGGGATGACAGGGAAGATCGGCTAGATATAGGGCAGAAGTCCCACCTCAGCAGTTTCTTTTCCCTGTCTTTGCAGTCAGGCAGGTCGTTTCTGTCTTCTAAAGGTCTAGTAGTAAGGCTTAAAAGTAGACGCGGTACATCAAGTTGGGGAAAAACCCAAATTGTGTGACATAACCGATGGAGCCCGGCTCACTTTCATCGTAAAACTCGGATATCTTGCCTTTTGTATTCGTTACATTATCCAGATTGAGAAAAAGTTCATGCGTCGTTTTGCGCTTATTCCACTTGTAGCTGGCGGAAAGGACAACCTGGTATACACCTTCAATATTATCCTGATAAGCCCGATCAAAGTCCCAGTAGTTATTATTAGCAGGATCCACTGCCAAATTACCCTGCTGATCTCGTAACAATGGAATGATCTTTTTACCACCTCCAAAGAATATTTTGGCGTTTAAACCCAGCGTTTGGTTCTTCTTCCGCCCCAAATTCACAAATTCTTTCCCCAATAAGATGTTGACCAAATAATTGCCATTAAACTGTGTGTTTCGCTCGATACCATCGAGAGCCGTGTATTTAGATTCGTATAAAGAGGCATTAATCAGATAGTAATAGTTATTCGAGAAGAACTTTTCCACCGTGACTTCTATCCCATAGTTTTTACCAGTTCCCTTGTTCACCAGATCAACTGCCTGAAACTCCAATCCTTCATTGATCGTCGCATAAAAACTAGTATCGTTATTCTCCACCGGAAGGTCATATAAATCCTGGTAATACAGCTCTACCTTCGCTCGCAAGTTTCTTCCAAAGCGTTTTTCATAGCCTAATACATAATGATGTGCTTTAAGCAAACCTAAGTCCTGATTCGGTTCCATCGTAGAGCCATCCGCCTGTTTTACTTTAGCGAAATAATGATGTACGCCTTCCATATGGCTATGATTCCCGTAGCCCGCATGCAGAGAGCTGCCTGGCGCCAATTGCCAATTGAGTGCCAATCTTGGCTCAAGTGTATGTTTCTTGTTGAACAGGACATTCATATTGTGTAGGCCTGTCACAAGTGTAATCTCATTATTAATCCGGTACTTCCAATTGGCGAAGTTTCGGATCGTACTAATATTCTCGTTGAAATCAAGTAGCGTAGATCGAGTAGCATCATCACTTTCTAGCTGACTTTGCCGGTTCTCATACTGAAAGAAGGCATATTTAGTACCCACTTGGATTTTGTGCTGCGCATTGAGTTTGTTGTTATAGGTAATGGCTCCTCTATAGATAGATTTTTTTAAACGGCCATCGTAGTTCAACGTTCGATTCAGGATAGAATCTCGCAAAAAGATACCTTCGCCATCAAACAGTCGCAATATATTCGATTCAAATACCTCATCTTTGACGCCCTCATTGGAGTAGGCCAAGGTGGTTTTTACAAAGCTGCTGCTATTGATTGAAAATGTATGATTAATTCCCGTATTAAGCAGGTGCGAACCTTTTTTGTAATCTTCGATTTGATTGGGTCCCAGTGGATTATTACCCGGCGTCTCCCAGAGATCTGGCTTCACATCTTCCAATAAAAAGCTACTGATACCACCTAAAGCGAAGATGGAGAAAACGCCCATTTTCTTAGTAGGTAATACCACCTTAAAAGCCGCATCCTGGAATTTTGGCACGCCTCCCACATCATCGATCAAACCTAGATCGCTAATCAATGAGGCAGTAGAAAAACGATAATTGAGCAAGTAAGATCCTCCATACCCCTTTTTGAAAGGCCCTTCCAAGGTCAGATCAGTTCCCAGCAAACCAAATCCAAAAACAGATTCAAATTTTTCATTATTCCCTGCCCGCAATTTCACATCATAAACTCCCGAAAGCACGTCTCCATACTCTGCAGAAAATGCGCCTGTATAAAAGTCGGAAGTAGCCAAGAGATTATTATTGAGCGTACTCACAGCTCCCCCTACCGCGCTTTGATCGGCAAAATGATTGGGGTTAGTAATTTGAATGCCCTCCAAACGCCATTGCACATATTTGGGAGAGTTACCTCGTACGATGATATCGTTGCTCCCATCCTGGGTACTGGTAATCCCTGCAAAATTGGCCAATATCCGAGAAGGATCATTAAACCCACCTGCATAACGATTCGTTTCTTCTGCTGAGATAGACCTTGCGCTAATCATAGCCATGTCATTGACCGCCTCTCCTTTGTTTTTGTCAACGCGAACGACTACTTCCGCCATTTTGACCGCCGCTTCTTGCATCGCCAAGGCCAGCACCACCTCTTTACCTGAATTAACTACTATATTAGGAATCCAC
>CAJXUM010000113.1 GCA_913060855.1 uncultured Lewinella sp.
CGAGATCAGCCTCGGTCTCGTGGGCTCGGAGATGTGTATAAGAGACAGGGCTATAGTGAATCTGAGAACTGTATGTTACAAAGTGGTCCTGAACTCCTCAAAGAAGGTCAGGTCTATCATGCATGTAAATGTTCATCTTGTATTTGGAGCCTGGCTGACATGGATACCTCGGGTACCGATTTCATGGGTGTGAGATTTCCAATGAGTAGTTGGGAAAACAAAATTATGGTTTTCCAATTAAGAACTCGAAAAGCAAAACTATGGAATGTGGAGTGAAAACTTCTGGAATAAATCGATCTCTGTAAGAAGTTAGGCAAAATGGAAAACGGGTAAAAAGCGGGTGAGGAGTAGAAAAAAAGTGTATCAACACTTTCCACCCTTTTCTGCAAACCCTGGGAGGGATGCTCGTTCGTCAGGTCGCTTAATACCTGTAAAACAGATTTTGTTGTAAGTTCCATAATTAACCTTGTTGAAGGGCGATTTTTGTCCTGGCCTTATTTCGAAAGCCAAAACAAAAATAGCTAACTGCTATTAGCTCAAGAAGCCTATATAGATCAATAGTGGAAAAATGTGGGCATGGTTTTTTGTTAATTGGCTGATTTGTAGTTTATTATGGATTTATCAGCCAAGCGTAAAAGTGGATCGAATAGAGGCAGGAAATGGAAAAAGTGTCTGTTTTTAGCAGGTAAGTATCATTTATAAACGGGGATTGGGATATTAGACGAGTGAACGATGGGCTGCGACAGATCTATTTTAGGGGAGGGCGTAGACTCAATTATCATTGTAAAAGGCCCCAATACTCATCACATGATTTTCAAAATGGTCCCGCTCTACGGTTGACTTATTCTTAATTTGAGCGCGATAATTATAGATGGTATTAACCGAGTATCGGAGGAAATGAGCAATTTTATAGCTATCACTTATTCCCAATCTAATGAGGGCAAAGATGCGGAGTTCTGTTGTCAACAATTCTCCTTTTTTGGGTAGAATCTGTTGACCATCTCCTAGGAGTGAATTGAATTCTTCTACAAAATTGGGATACAAACGAAGAAAGGCCCGATCAAAATTAGAGTAGAATTCTTTCAATTCTGATTCGAGAAAAGACTTAGATTCCGTCATTTTAATCAATGCATTCAACTCCTTGGTCATTACTTTTTTTCGCACCACTTTCTGGTAGGATTCCAATTTGTCGATATAAACGGAACACTGATTGAGAAAATGCCCAATGTATTCCTCCTTGATGAAATTGGCCTCTTTTAGTTTTTCATTAGATTCATTGAGCTTCTGGTTGGACTCGTTGAGGCGATGATTCACCTGTTGCAAAGCCTGATTGAGCTCATGTAAGTTTTGACGAGCCCTTGAGAGTTTTTGCATCTGGAAATAGATAGCCACCAGCGCCACGATGAGTAAAACGGAAATAGCCGTAATGAAGCCAAGGTAAAAGCGAAGTGTATCCTTTTGTTTTTTTTCTTTTAGTTGATAGGCATCGTTGATGATGGGATATATTTTGGAAATTTCGACCTTGCGCTGGCGGGCATTATAGAAGTTGGCATCTGCTAGCGCATATTCAATATATCGGTTGGCTCTTTCAATTTCTTCTTCTTGGTAGAGTTCAACCGCCAAGCTGGTCAGAGAGAGGTTTTCCTTCACAACCGCCTGAATATCTGTCATCGCCGATTCAATCAGGTACCTTTTTTGCAAATCCTTTTCCCCTTTTTCGGCATAAATACTAGCCAGTGTTGCCGTTGCTTTGGCGTAGATAGATGTAGCCGGTTCCAATCGATTAAAACAGAGATCTTGGTAAGTTTCTTGGGCTTTCTGAAGGTCTCCCTCCTGCAAGTAAATCAAGCCTTTTTCTAGCAAGTAATCATTAGAGCCAGGGTCGAGGATACTCAATAGGGAGTCCTGGTAGGCTTTAGCTTTTACTAAATACTTTGGCCCAAATTTATTATCGAGGGCATACTGGTGTAGCCCCTCGTAAACTAACTTAGATTCCACGTAATAGCGCTCCATGAGGGAGTTATGGAGCGTCTCAGTATCTATACTCTTCAGGTTTTCAATAGATTCCTTGTACATCCCCGTGCTAGTGAGGATACTTGACAGGTTCAATTTGGTTTCTTCTATCCAAGTACTGTTTTGGGCCGCTTCTGACAATTGCAAATTGGCATAGACATAGTGGAGTGCTGAATCGAATCGATAGACTTTATATTCTTGGAAAAGATCATTGTTGATCAGGTAAGTTTCGGATGCGCTTATTTGGGCCGCTTTGAGTTTTTGGCGGATACCTTGGATTTTATCTTCTTTCACTTCAATATAAGTGGGGCGATCAGCTATGATACGGTCTAGCTCATTCAATAGAGCGTCCACTTTGGTTTGGGCATTTGCCCAGCCCAGGAAAGTAACAAAGATGCCAACGAATAAAAACGCTTTCCGCATAGCTATTTTATTGACCTGCTATAGCTCAGTACGTAGTGACCTATTAGGGTGTGCAAATAACGTTAAATTATACGGCAATCAGCACATGTATGGGCGCCCGTTTCACCACAAAAAATGTTAGAGAAGCATCAATTATTCTCAATTTAATACTTTATTCCCATTTAAAAAACCCTAAATTTAGTGGCTATGTTGAGCCTGAGATCCGGTGTATTCTAAAAGCAAGGGCTGCCAGCTGCCATTTACGGTATTAATTCCCGATTGCTTAGGAATAATCCTTTGTCTTCTCTAGTTTTGTCTATCTCGTAAAAGTATATATTGATGCAACGTCGTACCTTTTTAACCACTGCCAGTCTAGGAAGTTTAGGTTTTGTGTTTCCAGCGCCCATTTTTAATGAGGTGATGACAGTTACTGGCCCAATCTCTGCCAATCGGATGGGGATTACTTTGCCACATGAGCATATTACGACCGATTTTACGGGTGCTGAAAAGGTCATCCAACCACAATATGATACCCAAAGCGCCGTGCAAGGGATATACCCCTATCTTAAAAGGTTGCATGACTTAGGTTGTCGTACTTTATTTGAGTGTACCCCCAATTATATTGGCCGAGATGTCCTTCTTTTACAAAAACTTTCTGAAGTCAGTGGGATTAATATTATTACGAATACTGGCTATTATGCTGCGGCAAATTTTAAATATTTGCCCAAGCATTTTTATGAAGAAAGCGTAGTCCAATTGGCCCAACGTTGGATTAAGGAATGGGAAGAAGGTATTGATGGAACCGGGATTCGTCCTGGGTTTATAAAGATTGGCGTCAATAAGGCGCCTTTAAGTGCAGATGAAAAGAAATTGGTAGACGCGGCGGCCTTGACACACCTGAAAACCGGACTAACTATCGCGATTCATACGGGGGATGGCAAAGCCGCTGATCAGGAATTGAGTTGGTTGATGGAACGGGGCGTAGCCCCTGAGGCTATGATCTGGGTGCATGCACAAAATGACAAGGATGAAGGAGCTCACCTTTCTGCATTGGCAAGAAAAGGAGTGTGGATCAGTCTGGATGGCATAAATGCCAAGCCACGCCAATTAAAGCGTTATCTCTATCAATTGCAGTCGATGAGGATGGACGGTCTTTTGAATAAGGTGTTGATTTCTCATGATGATGGTTGGGCAGTCAAGGCAGAGGAAGTGGCGGGAGAAAAACGAGTTCAATTGGATTTATTTAAGAATGGTAATACCGTACCCTACCATACTATCTTTGATAAACTAATCCCGAATCTTTTTAGCTGGGGCTTCACCCGCAAGGATATTAAGCAAATCATGGTGAAAAATCCACGAAAGGCTTATACTATTCGAGTCCGGAAGCTGTAAGGTTGAAATGGAATGATGGTAGTGATTAGTAGTCGTTATAAGAACATCTTTTATTGGGTTGCGAATTGCGAGTTTTCATACCCGCAACCCGCAACTGCTCTTATTCCAATCAAATCGTTATATAAGTACTACGTTCGTTTAGCTTTTATCCCACAACCCACTGCTTTGATATCCGCAGGATCTGGATCTTGTCCGCTTTGAATCGCACTTACCGCATTTTCTACATAATTGATCGTTACGCCATCGGGGTCTCCCGAATTATCATCTATCGCACCATGGTAGCGAAGTTTGAAGGTATTATCCACTAGATAACTTTCTGGCGTACGGCTGGCGCCATACTGAGGAAATATCTCCTGCCCGTCATCCAAAAGGTAGACGAATGGATAGTTTTTGTCAGCAGCTCTCTTTTGCATTTCGGAAAAACTATCACCGGGTTTCATCGATGGATCATTGGGTTGGATAGCAACGACTGGGTATCCGAGTGGCGACATCTTATCATGTAGCGCAATGATTCGGTCTTCATACATTTTCGCCACGGGGCAAGTATTGCAGGTAAAAGTAATGATAAAGCCTTTTGGGGCGTTTCCATTAGCATCCTTAATATCTTCCAGGCCATACATCTTGTCATCGACATTCTTCAGCTTAAAATTCGGGGCTTGATCTCCCACTTGGATGCCTGCTACCTTATTGCTAACCAATTTTGCTCTTGCGGCAGGGGCTTTTTCTTTATTTTCCATTTTGGTGGCCGTCTTCTGATCGGCCTGATCGGTGCAAGCCACAAATGATAAACTCAGGGCTGTCAAGAACAGACAAATACTAACAATCCGTTTCATAATTTTATATTATTAATGATTGAAAAAGTAGCGGACTAATAATAGGAATAGGGCAATAGCCTAACTGTTGTCAGTCCGACATAATTGAAAAAAGTATAGAGAGAAAGAGGATGGGTTTTTCGTTTTGAATCTTAAAAATCTTACAACAGTTCTTTCACCAGTTCAAACAATTGATCTTGGTTGGCAAATGATTCTCCGACAAATTGCCGCTTTTTACTATTATAAACAACCGTTACTGGGATAGCTCCTCCCCATTCCGGATCAACTTGATCGATCCATTCATTGTATTTATGGTCGGTTAAAGCAATCACATTTGATCGCAACTTATGTTCTTCAACAAAAGGGATCAATTTGGGTTCAATGTCTTTCTTAAAGTCGAGGCTAACCAATATGACTTTGAGCTTTTCGCCACTAAACTGATCATGTAGGGCTTCAAAATAGGGCAGCTCTTTCACACAGGGTTTGCACCAAGTCGCCCAGAAATTGATGACGTATGTGGTATCGCTTTGTTCTTTAAAAATTGGGGCTATTTCAGAAAAAGATTCGTAAACGGGGAACGCTAAGCTGGGCTTGGTGGTGTTCTCAGCCGCTATGCCTTCAGTTGAGGCTTCTTTTTCGACGCTAGAAGAACAAGCGAAAAGCGTTAATAGGCAGGCAATACTAATAGAAAAAAGGATGCGGAAACGACTCATTAGTGATTTTTATCTTAGATAAGGATTCTCTCAGAGATTGTGCGTCCACCAAAATCGGCAATTAAACTAAAATAGCCTATGATATGCTTGTTAAGCTTTTCTTAAAGTCTTCCCGATGGAGCTTTTCATCGGATAAAACTTGGTGCCACTCGATTTTTTGATGGGGAACAAACCCTTTTCACTACCTTCCCGCTATGTTGGGCTTTTTGTACAAAATGCTGCAAATTCGATTAAAACAAACCTACCGTTTACTACAAAGTATCGGCTGGGGCTATCTATTGATTCTTGTAGCTTTAATACTACCCATTTTTGGATTTCGATTATTAGAATTATTAGTACAAACGGACCTCCTGTCTGGCACATTGATCTTATTAATACCCGCATTTTATATCCATTTCTATCGCCGAGATCATCTTTTCCTGCAGCAGATCGCTACTTATGCTTGGCGAACGGGGCTTTTTGTGATGGAGTACATCCTAGTCTTATTCCCGCTTTGGTTGGCTTTGTTTTGGTTTCAACGACCTGATCTAGTGCTGGGCTTGATCGTGGGGACACTCCTGATAGCGGCAGTAGATAAAAAGTGGACGCCAGAGATCAAATGGAAGACTTTATCATTGAATTGGATTCCACTCAGGGCTTTTGAGTGGCGGGCAGGCTTGCGTAGATTAGGCTTCCTGATTGGTTTCTTCTGGCTCATCGGCCTGGTGGCAAGCCACTGGATGTGGGCTATTCCTGGTACAGTGATCATTTGTTCCTTTTTCTGCACCTCTATGTATGAGTTGTTAGAGCCTAAAGAATTACTCGAGGGACCCTTTGATGTGCGGCGAATAATTTGGCAAAAAATCGGCTTGCATAGTCTCCTTTTTCATCTCCTTTTTGCGCTGCCATATCTTGTATTCTTTATTCGTCATGTTGACCTATGGTGGATCATGGTGTTGGTTATAGTCGCTGTTCAGTTGCTACTCAGTTTTTCTATTTTGGTAAAATATGCGAATTGGCTACCGCATCGGCGACAGCACAATGGACAGACTATTTTAAGTGTTTTTGCCTTGGGACTATTGGTCCCCTTCCTGGCTCCGGCCAGTTTGGCACTATGGGTATACTATTATTTCAAAGCTAAAAAGCGCCTAGATTTCTTCTATCATGCTCAAGATTGAACAGTTAAGCGCCCATTATGGGAAAAAAGAAGTGTTGAAAGATTTCAACTTGCAATGTGAACAAGGGACTATCCATGGGATATTGGGCCGTAATGGGGCGGGCAAAACGACTTTTTTTAAATGCTTGTATGGATTGATAGGACGTAGTGGCGGGCATTTGAGTTTTGATAGCCGGCCGATTGAGAACGGTATGATCGCCTATTTGGAAACACAAAATTACTTTTACCCCTTCCTCAAAGGCCGAGAATATCTGGAGCTAACTACCCTACAAAACAAGCAGTTTGATATCGATGCCTGGAATAAGTTTTTTGACCTACCGCTAGAGGAATTGGCTGAAAATTATTCTACAGGCATGAAGAAAAAGTTGGCGCTCTTAGGCACCATTGGGCAGCAACGCCCGATACTTTTATTGGATGAACCTTTCAATGGCGTAGATTTTGAGACCGTAGAGACGATCTATATCATCTTGAATCACTTGCGTGAGAAAGGAAAAACCATCCTATTGACTAGCCACGTTCTCCCCACCCTCACCGAGGTCTGCGATCAAATTAGTTGGCTAAAGGCAGGACAAATCGAGACTTCTTTTGAAAAAACGGGTTTTGAAGATTTAAAAACAAAGATCAAGGCCGAGTTTCAGCAGGGAATGGAAGGAGTATTGGCGCAGCTGTAGTGATTTCCTACGCCATTGTATATCGATAAACATTCGTTTCTCTTGGCTGAAAACCTAAGCTTTTGTACAGGCGATTAGCTGCCACTCGACTAGGGTGCGACGTCAAATTAATCGCAGTGGCCCCGGCAGCAGTGGCTTTCTCAATAGCCGCTAACATCAACTTTTTCCCTAAACCTTGACCCCTAGCTGCATTATCCACCACCACATCTTCGATTCTCACATTAATCCCTGTGGTCAGTTGATTAATCACTAAGGTCAAGGCACCATGGATCCGATCCGTTTTGGCGATAAACACATGAATGTGCGGTAAGCGAAGTACCTCAGCCAATGCCTGTTCGCTCGGTATTTTGGCGTGACCTGAAAGTTGTGGTAGCAATTTGCAATACGCTTGATGGTCTTCCTGAGAAAGTGCTGTGAGTTCGGTTACGACAAGAAGGGGTTTAGACATAGGTTTTCTGTTGATGTACGGTAGGGTGAAAAAAAGGCTTCATTTTATTCCTTATAATTGGAATTGACTGTGGGAAATTGAGCTTCCATTTTTATCAACTTCTCCATTAATAATTGCTCTAAAGCCTGCTTTTTACTAGTCTCAGTGGCGGAAAGATCTTGCTGCTCTCCTATATCTGTAGACAAATCATAGAGTTCTGTAATTTCCGTTTCAAAGTGTTTCACAAGCTTCCATTTACCTTGTCGGATAGCGGCCCCTGGCTTCCAGGTGGAACCGTGATAGTGCGGATAATGCCAAACCAAGGCATCGCGGGCGATCTTTTTTTCTGCGAATACTGGCCGAATACTATGCCCATCAAAATTTGTTTTTCCTTTTACATCAAGCCCTAAAATATCGACCAGACTGGGGAAGATATCATGACTAATCACCGGTTCATCACTGGTGCTTCCGGCTTTCGTTTGACCTGGAATATGCACCATCATGGGGACTCGTATCCCCCCTTCATAACACCAACCCTTCCCTGCACGTAAAGGGCGAACGGAGGTCGGCGGCTTTCTCTTTTTCCCTAAGGTGCTGAGTCCACCATTGTCGGAGGTGAAAATAATGACAGTATTGTCCCACTGGCCACTGGCTTTGAGCTGATCTATTAGTTTTCCTACATTATCATCCATCGCTGTGACCATAGAGCCATAATCTCCTCGCGTTTGATACAATAAAGTATGTCCATCTCCCTCTGGCGCATGAAGAGGGGCTTTGCCTGCTGGCATCTTGCGCGTATAGCTTTCGATATGTGCTGTACTGGCCTGAATAGGGGTGTGGACGGTATAGAAGGAAAGCATGGCGAAAAAAGGTTTTGGCTGTTTTCCCTGCGCTTCCATAAATGAAAGCGTTTCCTGGGTTAATCGATCTGGGAGGTATTCTCCTTCAGGGCCATCCTTTAATTTGGGATTTTTGTAGGGGGAGTAATAGCCACCTGGAGGGGAACCCTTATGATGACCACCAATGTTGATGTCAAAGCCTTGATCTTCGGGATAATAGCCTTCTTCTCCCAGGTGCCATTTACCCGCAAAAAAGGTATTGTAACCATTGTCTTTAAAGGCCTCTGCCAAGGTGTATTCTTCCAAGGCGAGTTCATTCCGGTCTTGTATGTTAAGGAGCTTATTGTTTGGAGGATTTTGACCTTTCAGCCAATCGGTGATGCCTGTTCTGACGGGGTTTTTGCCGGTCATAATTGCCGCGCGGGTCGGAGAGCAGACGGGTGAAGCGGAATAGGCATTGGTAAACCGCAAGCTCTCTTTCGCGAATGCATCAAGTTTGGGGGTATCATAGAAGGAACTTCCATAGCAAGCCAAGTCATTCCAGCCCAGGTCATCGACTAGGATAAGTAATACATTGGGTGGTTGGCTGGTGAGTTTGCTATTGCTTACCGACCGCTGGCAGCCCCAATTGTTAATAAGTAGGAGCAATCCGAAACTGAATAGAAGTGCCTTGTTTTTCATGTTGATATTCCTTTATCTAGGGCCCATTTTTTTGGGTTATTGTAAATATAGGTAGCTATGTGCTGAAATGCTCTATCCGCTCGAATGATATGCTCATAAAATCGGGATTGCCAGGCGAAGTCGGGATCGATTTTTCGGCTTTCATAGGTGGTTCGGCCTTTGTACCATCGGATGATGCGGGATAGGTTTTGGGAGAGCATGGGATTTTTGGCTCCGGTGATTCCTCCCCCGGTTGAGACGCGATTAATCGCGTCTGTATCACGATTAATAATAATAATCCCATGCATGTGGTCAGGCATGATCACGAAGGCATTGAGCTTAGCAAAGGGAAATTGCTTGGGGATTTCTTGCCAATAATCATGTGCCAGCTGGCCAATAGGAGTCAAATGCATCTCAGCTTCCGATTCCATAGAGCAGGTGATTTGCCCAAAATAATGCTTTCGATCCTTAGTACAGATCGTAACGAAATAAGCAGCGTCACTGCCATAATCCCAAGATGGCAGGCGGATAGAGTCCACCCGGAATCGATACCAGTATTTTTTAGACATGTGTAGAGCGCGTTATAAATGAAGAATGAAACGATGTTTTATTGTAAAGAAATCCTATTTAAAAAGTAGCTCGTCCACCCGATAGATCAAAGATGAATCCCGTATTAAAGCTAGCTTCTTTCGACACAATCCAACAAGCGATAGCGGCGGCCTCCTCCACTGTTCCCAACCTACCCATCGGAATTTTGCTCGCCATATAGTCGAGCATTTTCTGATCCGTATCTTGGTTCATAGGAGTAGCAATGACCGCAGGCGCCAAGCCATTCACCGTAATACCTTTATCCGCAAACTCTTTCCCGACTCCCTTGACTAAGCCCATCAATCCCGATTTACTTGCCGCATAGCCGACCATACCTGGATTTCCCTCTTTCCCCCCAATAGATGAGATGTGAAGTATTCTGCCATATTCGGCCTTTCCCATATGGCCAATCACGTATTTGGTAATCAAAAAAGCCCCTACTAAATTGACCTTATGCACCCGCTCGAAGGTAGCCAAGTCATAGTCGGTGATTTTGGTGGCTGTCAAACCTACTATGCCAGCACAATTGACTACGATATCTATCTTTCCGGTCTGCTCCATTATCTTTTGTACCGTCAGTTTAACATCCGTTTCATTGGAAATATCTACTGGCAGACCAGTGACTTGATAACCCGCCTCTCTCAGTTGATGAGCTGTTGTTTGTACCATTTCTTCTAGTACATCCAATAAAAAAACGATGCCGCCTTCCTCACCGATGCGTTGGCCAATGGCCTGACCAATTCCTCTGGCGCCACCCGTTATGATAGCTACTTGATTTTCAAATCTTTTCATGTGATAATTATACTTGTTGGTTTAAAGCGTTTTGAACACCCTGTTTGGCATAGGCTGTGCCTACGTCTATTTCTAATCTCGTTCCCCGTTCGGCGTAGGCTCTGCCTACGTCCTGTCTCTTATACACATCTGACGCTGCCGACGAAGAGGAT
>CAJXUM010000114.1 GCA_913060855.1 uncultured Lewinella sp.
AGATCAGCCTCGGTCTCGTGGGCTCGGAGATGTGTATAAGAGACAGATGTATGTTCCGCCCTGTCTCTTCTGGCGAAAAGCCGGGCAGGCTTCCGAATTTGCATTTCCACCTTTACATGAAAAATCGCTTAGGGTGTATTATTTATATGTTTATTGAGCTGGAATAGAGCAATATAGCGACGAGTGGCTGCGTTGTTATAAAAGATAGTCGATATTTCAAGCTCCTTGGGCTATCGGCGATAAATCGAATTTTCAACCAATTAAGCTATCCCTCCTCTCTATTCCCCAAATTTTATCTTGGAACTATGTCCTTATTTAGCCGTAAACTGCTATATTATACGGAATTCTAAATGAGTAGCTGAAGAATAACTTCTCCTGGGCGGTAGATATTTGGCTAGGCATTTTCCTTGAAAAATGGCGGAGCATAGACGCCAAAAAAAATCCCAAGGTATGCTCAAATTAACTGCCGAATCCCCGTTACAATATCCCAAACAAACGTCTAAATGAGTATCAAGCGAACTACTGAAGCTTTAGGCTACTTTTACTGTTAAAACTGAAGGACTGACTTAAACATAAAATTTTTTTATCAAAACCGTTAATAATGAATTCTATTGTACGATTCTCCATTCTCCTTTGCTGTGGGCTATTTATGGTCTCCTGCGTTAGTAAAAAGCAATATGAACTCTTGCAAACAGAGTTGTCTACTGCCAATAAGGATTTGGGTAAATGTGGTGAAAACTTGAATGCTTACATGAACCGATTGTCGGTTTGTGAGCAAGAAAAAGAATCCTTGAGAGGAAACTTAAAGAGTGCTCAGAGCAATGTGCTCTTCCGTGAAGAGCAAATCCAAGACTTAAAGGAGCAAATTCAGGATATTAGATCCATACGTGATAAGCAACTTAACCAAGTAGAAGACCTAACGGCTTTATCGCAATCTGCCAACAAAAATATTGAAGAAACCTTATCGCAGTTGCAAAACAAGGATAAGTATATTCAACTGCTGCAAGCAGCTAAGACACGGGCGGATTCCATCAACTTAGCACTAGCGGTTAACTTAAAGAGCGTCCTCAAAGATGGAATTGATGATGATGATGTGGAGATTAAAGTAGACAAGACGGTTGTCTATATTAATCTTTCCGACAAGGTTTTATACCAGAGTGGAAGTTCTAAAATTAGCTCTAGAGCGAATGAAGTATTAGGGAAAATTGCCCAAATTGTACAATCTCGCCCTGAGCTTGAAGTGATGGTAGAGGGTTACACCGATAATGTGCCGATCAAAAATAGCTGTATAGATGATAATTGGGATTTGAGTGTGAAGAGAGCCACATCGGTAGTTCGTGCTTTACAAAAAGATCACAATATTGACCCTAATCGATTGATCGCTGCGGGAAGAGGAGAGTACAATACCTTGGCTGATAATTCTACCGCTACTGGACGTGCTACTAATCGACGTACCCGGATTATTATCTTGCCCAAACTAGATCAATTCTATGATCTATTGAATCCTAATGCTGTACCGGAATAAGAAGGTGAAGAGAACTGAAAAGAAATGATTTCCAATAGTTGCTCGATCTATTAAGGTCGAGCAACTATTGGATAAAAGAAGAGAGACAGAGCAGAGATCGGCTACGGGAGATCGGCAGGTACACCTCAGCAATCTCTTTTCTCGCTTCTGACTTCTAATAATCTGTTAGTAAGGTCGAGCAACTATTAAAATCTAGTGCGGATAGGATTCTTAAAAGTCCATTCCTAAAGAAAAGTGCCACATCGGCGGTTGAATTTCTCGTGTCTCGATTCCCCAAGCATAGTCCACTCTAGCAAAATATCCGAATAAAAGAGCTCTGGCGCCAACACCATAACCTGCTACAATTGGATCGCGGAAATAAGTAACCTTTACACGGACCGCAGAATCCGGATTGTCCTCAGGAAAAAAGCTCGTATTTAAAGGATTTTCATCGCTATAAGGAGAACTACCTGCCCAAGCTGTACCCACATCAAAGAATCCAACGAGTTGGAAATTACGGATAAATGAAGACCGAATACGCCGAGAAAAGTATTTGAAGATTGGCGATCGAAGCTCTGCATTAATCAACGCATAACTACTGCCATTCCTTATATTACTTCCAAATCCTCTCAGGTTAGCTGCTTGTGTCTGGTAAGCAAAATTACCGTCAGGTGGTGTCGGTATCTCCGTGATATTAGTGGGGAATAACCAATTGTCCACCCCTCCCAAGAAATAAAGATTTTGCTCCGAACCAAAGGAGGTAGCGGCGGCCATCCGTACGGCGAAAATAGAATTTTTGTCAAGACGTTGGTAGTGCCGAGCATCAAGACCCAAGATGGTCATAAAGCCTTTATTAGCCTCAAAGGTTAGTTTATCCGTAAAGTTCAAGCTAAATTTCTTAACAACTTCCGCAAAGATTTTATAGCGTGATCCGTTTTTGATATTCAAAGCTACATCTAGTGTGTTATCAAAAACGTACTCCAATTTCACACCTATCCGCTGATCCCGAATCGTGGCTTCTTCCAGTGTTGCTCTATCGGTAGCCAACTGTAGTACTCGATCTCGTCGAATCGTGGCTGTCGCTCGAAAACTTCTGAAAATATCTAGTGGATAACTTACACCATATTGTGCCAGGAGTATATTGTTCTCCTGTCGCTGCGCCTGAACGCTATTGTCTTCAGCAATCCGGAGGTTTCTCCGATAGACGGCAAAGCGTTGGTCCAATCGCTTTTTTCTATTATGGAATACGGCAAAGTATTCTGTACCATTAAAAGAGGTAGGCACACGCAATCCTCCTTCAAATTCATAGTCCTCAAACAAATCTTTGAAGTTGGCTTTGAAAAGAATGCCTGGAGGAGGATACGAAAAGCCGTCAGGGTTGGAAGCAATACTCTCTAATCCATCAAATAGGAGCGTATTATCCATCTTAGTCGTCACGTAATCTGTCCTAAACTTTAAGCGGTAGGGTACCATGCGTCCGGGGCGGAAGCGGTAGACCCTTTTTTCCTCAACGAGCAGTTCATCTATAGCCGTAGATTGACTAACGATCTCCTTATTAATGGGAACGATGGTTAGATCAGGATTAGGCTGTATCGCATTTTCATCCGTATTTTCTTCCTTGGTTAAATCAGTTATTTGCTCTTCTGGTTTGGCAGTTTCCTTTACTTCCTTTTTCGGTGTGTTATCATCAAACTCACTCTGGAAGAGGTAATTATTAATATCGATTTTTCCTGTATCCTGTTTAACCTCGGCTGGCGGAGGTGCCTGTACGATTTTTTCATCCGTCTCTGCTTCAATCGGGATCGTTACCTCTTCGGTTTCTACCTTCGCTTTTTTCTTCCTTCTCTTTCTTCGATCTGGACGATTGAAGCTAATTGGAGCTTCTAGTGTCTTTTTAATTCTGGTAGACTGGTACTTGGTCAAAGGTGGAGTGATCACCGTATCAATATCGATAGGATGTATTAATACAGTTGGCTTTCCATCACGATAGAACATTTCCACCATCCGATTGGCTCTTGAAGCCTTATCTTGTAATACAATATTTCTTTGATAATTGGATACAGGGTGTGCGATAGCTCGTTGTTTTATAATAGGGACAATCACGATCGTATCCACGGGTAAAGAATCTATATTTTCCAAGGTGGAATCAGCATTAAGAATGATCTCCTCCCCATCTTCCAACGTAATGATCTGATCATAATGATGTAGGTATTCTTCTAGATAAGCTACCTCTCTATTGAATACGCCACTCCAATCCGTCAGGTAAGAAAAATGAGTAGTATCTAGCGCCATGGGCTGTCGCTCATTCGCAAAAGGAGTATGCGTTACTCTTACCAATTCGGGATTTTTCGTTTCGAGATCGTAATAGTAGATGTCGAAATTCTCCATGGGAAGGATGGTATCCATCCGCAAAGTGGCCAACATCGAATCCTGGCGGTTGGAGGCAAATAGAATCCCTCTTTTGTTACCGATATTAACGTAAGAAGCATCGAGATCATCATAAAAATCTCGTGTGATACGCTCTGACTGTCGCGTTTTGGTGTAATAGAGAAAGAGATCAGAAAAACCGCCTACTGTCGCCGAAAAAACAAGTGTATAAGTATTGACAAAATCGATACTGTAGACCCGTTGATAGTCCGAAGCCAAATCAGTCACTTCTTTTTTCTTGGTGATCGTGTTGTAGAGCATCAATTTGGGTATATCCCTTTTTTCATATAAAATAGCCAACTCCTGGCCATTCGGACTCCATGAAATCAGTGGATAATTGTAATCGGTAGTTTGGAAAGCGTTTCTAAAACCACTTTTGAAAATGACCTGGCGTTCGCCTGTATTGACATCTTGCAAATAGACTTTATACTTACCTATTTCATTGGTGGCATAAACTATTTTTTGGCCATTAGGGCTCATTTTCAATTGCGTGAGCGGTAGTTTACGTTTGTTTTTAAACTTAAGGGCTTGTCCCTGGATCGTATCCCGCGCACTTTCTTCTCCTTTATAACGAGCCGTAAAATGCATGGCCCAATCCCGAATCACTACTTCATATGGACTTCCCAAAACGTATAAAAATCCGCTTTCAATACTTCTATTGATTCGCGTGAGATAGAGCAAATTAGATACGGTAGACAAACCGAAATTTTCGCCGATGAAATACCAGAGGGCTTGACCCGCTAGTTTGGGGTTTTCATCTGCAAAGACTTCAAAATTCTTAAAATCTTCATCCAAGATGGCATCTCGTAATTGATTGTCCAACTCCGTATTCCAAGGCGCGCCGAGGTAAGCTGCCAGTCCTTGCTTGAACCAATCGGGTAGATTGAGCATCACGGCATTTTGCACAATTTCTTGCAGGTTAGCCCCAAAAAGCATCGCTTCTAAATAAACAGAAGCAATCCCTTCCCGAATTTGCTGCCGCAAATTAGTATGGTCCCCGTTGAAATAAACAAAAATCTTATTGCCGACAATCTTGGTCTGTCCCGTCAGGTTGGTGAAGGCTTCTTCGTTTCCGATGTTACTTTGCTTTAGGTCAGTCACATCGGTATAGACTATAATTTCTAATTTGTCATTCACGCGGTGTTCGAGGATGCTTTGGATATACTCAAAGTCGTACTCCGCCATTTGCACCACAAACTGTCCAATATTTCGACCTTCCCCATACCAATAGGTAGTGAAATTGTCGCTTTCATATTGGACCCATTCATCGTAATCCTGGTGATATTGCACTCGGTTCTTCCCAAAGCGGACGTCGGCCACTTGTGACTGGAGGGCTAAAAACAAAAAAGAGAAGATGGAAAGTAGATAAATCTTTTTTTGCATTGACTTGCTGATTTGCTCGGGGAAGTAGTTATTAGCGATTGGTTAGTTACTAATGATCTATTTTTGATAGTAGCATTAATTCCTTCCAGGTAAAAGTATGGCCTAAAACGATTCCCCAATACTCAAAAAGTATTTGTTAAACACAAGACTCGGCTATTACGTTTATAAAATGTACATTTATTATTCTATTTGTCTCGTATTATACGAGGAAAATCTGATATGGTTGTTGTTACGATTCAAAAAAGGCCATTTGGCAAACACCATATCTATCCATCTTTTACAGTAAAGGGCTTGATCTTATCAAGATAAAGTTTTTCACCAATAATTGCTAAAGGAAAACGGGAAAAGTATGTCCAATGTTGTTAAACTGACTTTTAATCCTTTCCAGGAGAACACCTATATCGTACACGATGAAACGGGTGAATGTATCATTTTTGATCCTGGCTGTAATAGCCCCCAAGAGGAGCAAGAACTGGTACGAACTATTAATGACCTCAATCTAAAGCCTGTCCGCCTGATTAATACGCATTGCCATATTGACCATGTGTTCGGCAATCAGTTTGTTAGCGAGCACTATGGATTGGGGCTCGAGATCCATGAGGGCGAATTGCCGGTACTCAAAGCAGTACCGCAGATCCTTCAAATGTATGGCTTACCTCCAGCTAAAACTTCTCCTGATCCCACTTCATTTATCAAAGAAGGAGATATCGTCAAATTTGGGAATACCGAACTGAAGGCACTTTTTACTCCGGGCCACTCACCCGCTAGTCTTTCTTTTTTTTGTGAAGCCGATCGATATATCATCGCTGGGGATGTACTTTTTTATGGGAGTATTGGTCGAACTGACCTCCCAGGAGGCGATATGCAGACCCTCCTCAATGCTATCGTAACGGAATATTATCCCTTGGGGGATGATGTGGCTGTCCATCCTGGTCATGGACCCGATACGAGTGTGGGCTATGAGCGCAAGACGAATCCATTTTTGAATGGTTAGTTAAAAGGGAGACAATAAAACCTCAATAGCTGCAAAGGTATTGGCGGATCCATTTTTTTTGTTTAACTCTTACTAACGAAAAGCCTCCCCGGTCAAGACCAGGGAGGCTTTTTATTTTCATCCAGAGCGATCTGCTCTTATTTCAGTATCGTGATATTTCCTTTTTCTTCGAGTACTATCTCACCTGATGTACTACATCTAATGATTAGATAATAACCATAAACGTCGGGAGGGAGTATTTTACCTCTAAAGGTTCCATCCCATGTATCTTTGAAAGATTCGAAAGTTTTGAGTTTTTCACCCCATCTATTAAAGATATAGACAGTCGCATCTAAATCGGCTAATGGATTACCAGTCTCCGTATTCTGAATCACAAACCTCAAATCATCATTAATGCCATCATTATTTGGACTAAAGGCATTGGGTAAGAAAAGAGATTCTCTTACTGTTGCTTGACTCGGGCAGCATGGCGTAATGGTGATGGTACTCACGGCCTCACAATTTTCATCATCTGTTACCGTAAGTATGTAGTTGCCAGCCATACCTGTTACGTTGATACTTTCTGTATCGCCACCAAAAGGTTGTCCGTCCTTCGTCCAAGAATACCTGAAAGGAGCTGTTCCTCCTTGAATGTTTGCTGTAAGTATTTGATCGCAGTCCGTTAGCGAGGCATTAGAAGGTGAAATTTCAGTTGTTATATCACAAACTGGACAGTCTGGTGGGGTGACGACCAGGTTATCTTCAGCCGTTAATTCCCCACAGATTACGACCGCTCTGATGCTGGCCGATTCTTCGATGGGTAGTGTAACAGAATAACTAGGTCCTGTCTCAGTACTTAATACGCCATTGATAAAGACCGAATCGGCGGCTGGATCGACAGAGAAAGAGAAAGAATAGCTCAATCTATCCACACTGCAAACGGGCTGACCATCTACATCTAGTTCAATAACTGGCGGAAGGCAGCAGTCCGGTGGATTTACGGTTAGGTTATCTTCAGCCGTTAGTTCCCCACAAATGGCTACGGCTCTGATAATCGCTGTTTCTGCGATAGGCAGTGTCACGGAATAACTAGGCCCTGCCTCGGTGCTCAATACGCCATTGATAAAGACCGAATCGGCTACTGGATCGACGGAGAAAGAGAAAGAATAACTCGCCCCATCCTCGCTACAAGTCGGTTGTCCATCGATATCTATTGAAATCTCAGGAGCTGGACAGCAATCTGGCGGAGTAACCGTTAAATTATCTTCAGCCGTTAGTTCTCCACAAATGGCTACAGCTCTAATAATCGCTGTTTCTGCGATAGGTAATGTCACGGAATAGCTAGGACCTGCTTCAGTGCTCAATACCCCATTGATAAAGACTGAATCGGCTACTGGATCAACGGAGAAAGAGAAAGAATAACTCAATCCATCCTCGCTGCAAGTTGGCTGACCATCGATATCTATTGAAATCTCAGGAGCTGGACAGCAGTCTGGCGGAGTAACCGTTAAATTATCTTCTGCGGTTAATTCCCCACAAATGGCTACGGCTCTAATAATCGCTGTTTCTGCGATAGGCAGTGTCACGGAATAGCTAGGACCCGTCTCAGTGCTCAATACGCCATTGATAAAGACTGAATCGGCCGCTGGGTCAACGGAGAAAGAGAAAGAATAACTCAATCCATCCTCGCTACAAGTCGGTTGTCCATCGATGTCTATTGAAATCTCAGGAGCTGGACAGCAATCCGGCGGATTGATGGTTTCATTATCCTCCGCGGTCAAATCACCACAGATTTTCACGGCTCTGATGTTAGCCACCTCCGTTAGGGGTAGCGTAATGGAGAAGTCAGGTCCGTTGGTGGCTTGTAGTTCGCCATTGACGAAGACCGAATCGGGTTCATTATCGACAGAGAAGGTGATGGTATAAGTTTCGCCGTCCTCATTACAAGCTGGGTTATCATCTCCGACCGTTACATTGACGGTTGGAACGGGGCAGCTGTTGGGACAGTCCGGCGGATTGATGGTTTCATTATCCTCTGCAGTCAAATCACCACAGATTTTTATGGCTTTGATATTAGCCACCTCAGTTAGGGGTAGCGTAATGGAGAAGTCAGGTCCGTTGGTGGCTTGTAGTTCGCCATTGACGAAGACCGAATCGGGTTCATTATCGACAGAGAAGGTGATGGTATAAGTTTCGCCGTCCTCATTACAAGCTGGGTTATCATCTCCGACCGTTACATTGACGGTTGGAACGGGGCAGCTGTTGGGACAGTCCGGCGCATCCACTTCTCGATTGGCTCTTACATCTCGGCCATCACAATCTTTGATAGCGACCATGCAAGCACGTATACCATTGGGGAGTGTGACGGTAAAATCAGGCCCGGTACCTTCTAATAGTACTTCATTCATATATACCTCATCGGCACCAGTGACGGTGAAGTTTAAGGTATAAGTTAGACTATCGGCATTACAAACGGGATTTCCATCTGTCGCTATAATAATATTAGGTTTAGGGCATTCGGTCGTGCAAATAGGGGCTTCGACCTGCCTAGAAGCTTGTTTAATTTCATCATCGCCACATAGGGCTTTGGCTAGTACTCTAGCATTTTCACCTGCTGGTAATGTAATGCTAAAGTCTGGACCGATACCGTCTTGCAGGTCATCATTGACAAATACTTGATCCGCATTGGTAACGGTGAAATTCAAAGTATAAGTGAGACTATCCGGGTCACAAGAAGGATTGCCATTGGGGTCGATAGTAATGGTGGGCTTAGGGCAAGTATCTGGACAGGTAGGTAATTCAATCTCTAGTGTTTCTTCTATACTTTGACCGTCGCATTGTCTTCTAGCCAGTATTTTGGCATTCTGTCCTACGGGTAGACTTATGGTGAAGTCCGGTCCAGTCCCCGCTTGTAATTCATCATTAACGAAAACCTCTTCGGCATTAGTGACGGTAAACTGTAAACTGTAGCTTAGGTTGTCATCACTACAGCTTGGCGTATTCGCGGGATCGATAGTGATTTTAGGTTTGGGGCAATCCGTTGGGCAATCATCGGGAGCTTCGACTTGGCGGGAAGCCCTTACGCTTCGACCTTCGCAGGTCTTTATCGCCTGTATGCTAGCATTTTGCGTAATGGGTAGTATAATTGTGAAGTCTGGTCCCGTTCCCGCTTGTAATTCATCATTAACAAAGACTTGTTCCGCCCCCGTAACAGTGAATTGGAGGGTATAGGTCAGGCTATCATTATTACAGGCAGGATTACCATTGGTACTAATGCTAATTAGGGGTAAGGGGCATGGCGTACAAATCGGTGCTTCTACTTCCCGATTGTATCTTACTTTCTGACCATCACATTCATTGATGGCAACAATACAGGCTCTTTGTCCCGCAGGGAGTGTGAGCGAAAAGTCAGGGCCAGTGCCTTCTAGTAAAGTCTCATTTAAATAGACTTCATCTGCTCCATCAACAGTAAATGCTAATGTATAGGTGAGGCTATCCGGATCACAAGAAGGATTGCCGTTGGTATCGATGGTAATCGTTGGCTTAGGGCAATCGCTAGTACAATTTGGGGCCTCTACTTGTCGAGATTCCTCTCTGCTTTGGTCACCGCATTGTTTTTTAGCTAAGATGTTAGCAGGTTGTCCGTTTGGAAGTGTAATACTAAAGTCTGGTCCAGTTCCGCTCTGTAGTACTTCATTGACAAATACTTGATCGGCCTCACTGACGGTGAATTGAAGGGTATAGGATAGACTGTCGATATTACAGGATGGAGTGATATTGGTATTGATGTCAATGGTTGGTGTCGGGCAGGAAGATGTTTCGCAATCCTCTAATCCTTCATCTGTGATGGATAAAGTGCTAGTTCCACAGTCTCCGGTAGCTGCAACTTCAATGGCTGTTCCAAGTGGTGCAGTGTATTTAAAAGGACTAAAAATACGCTCTCCGTTTACCATTACGGTAGCCGCATTGCTAATAGATAAATCGACGGTGTAAAAACCTGCCGCTGGGCCGCATACCTTATTGGCGATTAGGATAGCGGGTTCCAGAAAAGAAATCAATATTAAATCGGTTTCAATATATTCTTCGCAACCACTGCGCCGGGCACAGCGGCGGAAAAAAGTAGTGGCTGAGACGGGACCAGGATTATAGGAATCGCTGGTAGAACCGGGGATAGTTTCCCAAGGACCACTTCCTACTTTCTTTATCCAGATATATTCCAGGGTGCCAGAACCTCCGGCAGCTGGGTTAATATCTGTCTCTTATACACATCTGACGCTGCCGACGAAGAGGATAGTGTAGA
>CAJXUM010000115.1 GCA_913060855.1 uncultured Lewinella sp.
AGATCAGCCTCGGTCTCGTGGGCTCGGAGATGTGTATAAGAGACAGGTATTATACTGTCTGATGGAAGCAAGGGGAATATCTTCCCATTGCTGTAAAGCGTGTTGCAGGAAATTAGCCAAAAAAGTAAAGATGGGAGGATTAGCCTCCTGTGGATCGCTTTCTGCTCGAAGTACTTGTTCAATCATCTGGGCCCGATGCGTCCACATCGATTTTACATCAACCGCCCAAGGGTAAGTGTATTCATTCACCCAAATTTCAGCATCACTGCTCCGTGCTATTCTCCCCGCCAGCCCCATGTGATCGATATGTGCATGGGTAATGTACACCTTCTTGATCGCCTGTATCGTCAGACCCTCTTTTGCTAATGCTCCCGTCAGCACTTCCCAACTTTTTGGCGAATGCAGGCCGCAATCTACCAGGACCACTTCTGGATGCAGAAATAAGTAGGCATTGACAGTCATGTCAGGATGCAAGGTGGGAAGTTCTATTCGGATCGGTTCTTTCAAAGTAAAATAGCAGTTATAGAAAGCCAATTAATAGTTGCTAGAGGTAGTTGAGGAATTTTTTGTTTAAAAGCTTAGGTCAGTATTTCGTCCCTAAACTGATCCACGCTTAAAACTTTCAACTTCAATTGTTCCATATTTTGACCCTAAAAGTAAAATTTTTGAATTAAAATTGTTCTCATGAGGTAAAATAATTTGGATTAATTACATTTGGAGTGTAAAATACCTGCTGGGTATTGATAATCAGTGATAAAGTGCAATGAATACAAAAGAAAAGATTTTAGAAGTCGCTATTCGACTTTTCAATGAAAGAGGTTTTGGAAATGTCTCCATTCAGGATATTGCCAATGAACTGGCAGTAAACAGGCGCAATATTGCCTATCACTACAATAGTAAGGATGATTTATTACAGGCGATTGCTACGGAGATGTGGGCAAAGTTAGATACCGAACGGCAGAAACGACGTGACTTTCCTTCCTTCGAAAACTTGACGAATGAAACGAAAATGTATTATGCGTTTCAGCAGCAATACACTTTCATTTTTAATGACCTGCATGTGATCAAGCACCCTTTATTGGCGACTAAATTTCGAGAACTTTGTCTCCAAACCATTAAAGACAATGAGGCTTCTATCGCCTTTGCCATCAAGTTGGGCAATATGAAACCGGAGCCTTTCCGAGGAGCCTATTCCAATTTGTGCCTAGCGATTTGGGTACTGGCCTTATTCTGGGGATTTCAACAAGTCATTCGAGAAGTCAACAAAAAAGACGAAGGCCCGAAGGTGATATGGAGTTTGATTCTACCACACTTTACCGAAAAGGGAATTGCCTCTTTCAAAGCCTTTTTTGGACGTGAATTCTATGAAAGTATTGGTGAGCCTTTCGAAGTAGACTTAGGCCATGCCTTTTTCTAGCGTCATTTCATCCTAATAAAGTCTATTACTTTCTGGGGTCTAAAAAAACAGCCATGAGACCATTACAATCGAAGATAAATACCAATAGCTCCCAATTTGAGGAGAATCGAGCTAGCATGCTAGAATTCGTTGAAAAGTTGGAAAAGCACCTAGCCGAGAGTCGTTTCCAAGGAAAGGAGAAACACATTGATCGAGCTCGTAAGCGCGGTAAGCTGTTGGCTCGGGAACGATTAGAATTGGTGCTGGATCGGGATAGCCCGTTCCTGGAACTACTGCCTTTAGCGGGTATGGGAAACAAGGGTGGTTTTGGTGCAGGAGGTACCAATGTATCGGGCATCGGATTAGTATCGGGCAAATTATGCATGATCAATTCCAATGTGGGCTCAAGAAAAGGAGGTTCTGTGGACTATGCTACGGTCTTTAAGAGTTTGCGGGTTGGGCAAATTATGGGTGAAAATCGCCTGCCTTCTATCAACTTGGTGGAAAGCGGCGGCGCCAATCTACCCGATCAAGCCAAGATATTCAACTACGGCGGTGAGAGCTTCCGTGAGATCACGAGACGTTCAAAAATGGGCATCCCAACGATCTCCATTGTTTTTGGGAATGCTACCGCTGGTGGGGCGTATGTACCAGGCATGTCCGATTTTTCCATCTTTCAAAAACAGGCGGCCAAAGTATTTCTAGCAGGCCCGCCACTCGTCAAAATGGCTACCAATGAAGTGGCTACCGATGAAGAATTAGGAGGGGCGGAAATGCATAGCCGCGTCTCAGGTGTGTCCGATTATCTGGCAGAAGATGAATATGACGCGATCCGAATGGCGCGAGAACTCATGGAAGTAGTAGCCGTGAGCAAGCCCCATTTTACCCCCACCGAACCAGTAGAAGCGCCCCTATATCCCGCCGAAGAAATCCTAGGTGTTGTACCCGCTAACCCTAAGAATCCCTTTGATGTCAGAGAGCTCATCATGCGCGTCGTAGATGGCTCCCGCTTCTCCGAATTCAAACCCGAATATGGCAATACCCTAGTTTGTGGCTGGGCCAAAATTCATGGCTACCCCGTAGGAATCCTAGCCAATAATGGCGTCATCTTCTCCGAATCCGCCAACAAAGGGGCTCACTTTATCCAACTCTCCAATAAGAACAATATTCCTTTAATTTTTATGCAAAACACGACCGGCTATATGGTCGGTAAAGCCTACGAAGAAGGCGGGATTATCAAGAATGGCGCAAAACTAATCAATGCCGTTTCCAATAGCGAAGTCCCCTCGATTACCCTGATGATTGGCTCCTCCTACGGTGCTGGTAATTACGGGATGAATGGCCGTTCCTTCGATCCTCGCTTCCTCTTCGCTTATCCCAATTCCAAAATCGGCGTCATGGGCTCTGAGCAACTCGCCGGCGTCATGGAAATCGTGCAACGTGCCTCCGCTCAATCCCTCGGCCGCGAATACGACGAGGAACAGGGCGAAATGCTCAAGGCTATGCTCACCGCTGAAGCCGAATCTAAAGCCTCCGCCTGGCACTCTACCTCCGAACTCTGGGACGATGGCCTCCTCGATCCCCGCGAAACGCGGAACTATCTCGGCTTTAGCCTTGCGGTCCTGTATAATCAGCCGATTAAAGGAAGTGATGGATTTGGGGTGTGGAGAATGTAATTAGGAGAAGACAGAGGACAGATGAGAGAAGACAGAGATTAGAATAGAGGCTAGAAAATTTGATAAAACTAAATATCACTATAATGAGACATAATTTTAGAAACCTAGCGATATGGAAAAGGTCGAGAAAATTAGTTAAGAAGATATATATATCAACGAGAGATTTTCCCGAGGAAGAACGATTTGGGCTCACCAGCCAGTTAAGGAGAGCTGCAGTTTCTGTTCCGTCGAATATTGCTGAGGGTTGTGGTCGAAATGGCAATAAAGAATTGATTCAGTTTTGTCACATTGCAACTGGATCACTTTGTGAAATTGAAACGCAATTACTGTTATCTGAGGATTTAGATTTTTTACCTGTAGAAACATCCACTCCTTTAATTGATGAAATAATTGAGATCAGAAAAATGCTTTCTGGCTTCACAAATAAATTGATAAATGCTTAATAAAGGCTCTCGATCTGATTCTCAGCCTCTGTCATCTGTCGTCTGTCATCTGTCATCTGTACTAATTGCCAACCGCGGCGAAATAGCCTCCCGCATCATTCGTACTTGTCGGAAGATGGGCATCAAGAGTATCGCCGTTTTTTCAGAGGCGGATCGGCAGGCATTATTTGTAGCGGAAGCCGATATGGCCGTATACATCGGAGAAAGTAATCCAGCGGCTTCGTATCTGAATCAGGAGGTGATCATTGCGGCAGCAAAAAAAGTGGACGCAGATGCCATCCATCCAGGCTATGGTTTTTTATCGGAAAATGCGGATTTCGCGCGGCGTTGTCAAACCGAAGGGCTGATCTTCGTCGGGCCGCATCCGGAGGCGATTGAGGCGATGGGCTCCAAGGCCAAGGCCAAGACTTTGATGGCAGCGAGTGGCGTCCCGGTTATCCCTGGCTACCAGGGGGCGGATCAGACCGTAGCTACCCTAGCGAATGCAGCAAAAGACATGGGATTTCCCGTCTTGTTGAAGGCCACAGCGGGTGGAGGCGGAAAAGGAATGCGGATTGTACATGCGGCAGAGGAAGTTGAAAGTGCCATCGAGGCGGCGAAGCGGGAGGCTTTGAGTGCTTTTGGAGATGAAGAATTGATCATCGAAAAATACATTGAATCGGGTCGACATATCGAATTTCAGATATTTGGAGATCAGCACGGGAACGCTATTCATATATTGGAGAGAGAGTGCTCCATACAGCGAAGATACCAGAAGGTTATAGAAGAAAGCCCTTCTCCAATTATGGATGAAGCATTGCGGGCGAGGATGGGCGAGGCGGCGGTGCAAGCTGCCTTGGCTTTGAAATACGATAATGCGGGTACCGTCGAATTTATCTATGATGAGAATAGTGGCGACTTTTATTTCCTTGAAGTCAATACGCGTTTGCAAGTAGAACATCCTGTGACGGAAGAGATTACAGGTTTGGACCTTGTTCAGCTGCAATTGGAATCAGCCATGGGTTTACCCTTAAGTGTAAAACAGGAGGAGATTCAACCCAATGGTTATGCAGTAGAAGCCAGGCTTTATGCGGAAGATGCGGCGAATGGTTTCCTACCGGTAACAGGCACCATCCAGCGCTTTGAAATACCGGAAGTAGATGGACTACGGGTAGAAACAGCCGTAGGAAGCGGAGCGGAAATATCGATCTATTATGATCCGATGATTGCCAAGATTATCGTTTGGGATAAAAACCGGGTCGCTGCACACCGAAAATTGCAATTCGTACTCCGACAGCTCGTCTGTCTAGGCACAAAAACCAATCAAGATTTCCTGCTACTACTGACTCAACATCCCGACTTCCTAGCAGGTCAATACGATACGCACTTTATCCAAGACAAGATTGACCTCTCCGCCTTGGAAAGCCCAGCGACAGAAAACCTAGCAAAGGCAGCCATCGCGGCAACCCTACAAGGCTGGCGATCCCGGCAAGCGAAGCGAAATGCACTGCACGCCTTACCTTCCGGCTGGCGGAATAGCTTTTACGAGTATCAAAAAGTCCAGTTTCAAGCAGGCGAGACATCCTTGGACGTTCAATACCGTTACCAAGAAGGGACCTTCCATTTCCGAGTAGCGGAAGAGGAATATGAAGTAAGCTTATTAGAAGGTAGTCAAAACACGATAAGTTTAGAGATCAACGGGATACAATATCGATTTCACATCGCTCAGGTAGAGAACCAATATTTTCTACAACAGGAAGCAATAGGCTCTGTTCTTTTAGAGGAACAAGATCGGTTTCCAGTCAAAAAGGTAGAGCAAGTGCCAGGTGGCTATGAAGCGCCTATGCCCTCACAAATCGTAAAAATCCTAGTGACACCTGGACAAGAAGTACAAGTTGGAGACCCTTTGGTTATCCTGTCCTCTATGAAGATGGATAATACCTTGACCGCTACGACAGCGGGAAAAGTGGAGGAAATTTATGCCAAGGAAGGCGCCAATGTAGCGGCCGGTTTCTTACTCCTTCAATTAGTAGCATCCTAAAACGAAAGTATGAACCTATATACCCAAGCACAAGTAAGTGATATCAAAAATCAGCATTTTGCTTTCCTAGAAGTAGCAGAGAGTGATCATGTACTTAAAATTACCTTGGACCGTGCGTCCAAAAAAAATGCTCTTCATCCTCAGATGGTCAATGAACTAGCATATGCGATGACTTACGCCCACTATGAAAAATCCGTCTGGATGATTTTACTGCAAGCCAAGGGAAATGTCTTCTGCGCCGGAGCGGACTTGAAAGCAATGATGGGGCTGATTGAGGAAAATGATTCTACGATCCCAGCTCCCAAAGGAGAAGTATTGATAGGAGAAATCTTTAATAAATTATGCAAACCAACAATTGCAAAAGTGACGGGAGATGTCTATGCAGGTGGTTTCTTCTTCCTAGCAGGCTGTAATATTGTCGTCGCACAGGATAACGTCAAATTCGGTTTGCCGGAAGTAAAAAGAGGCTTATATCCCTTTCAAGTTATGGCCGCCCTACTGAAAGTGATGCCTGCAAGGAAGGTGGTCGATTGGTGTATCCGAGGATACAATTTACCCGTGGCCGAGGCCGAACGTTTTGGCTTAGTATCGCAAGTCACGAGTACCGAAGAAATAGATGCAGTAGTAGAGTCGATCATGACCGAGTTAAAGGCCAATAGTCCATCCGCTATCCGGCTAGGCCTCCAAGCCTATGATCACATCCAGCCCGCCGCCGCCGAACATAAATACCTATTTGATATGCTCCAACAAACTATTCTAACCAAGGATGGGCAAGAAGGATTAAAGGCGTTTCGGGAGAAGCGGCCGGCGGAATGGGTGGGGGAGTAGGGCTCCGGCCTTAGTGTTCCAACAAAAAGGAGATATAAAGAACAAGTGATATCAGGCAATTTCCGTGCCTCTACAAAAACAAGCAAATGAAGAAACTAATACTATCCGCTGCCCTCACAGGCGCAGCCACCAACAGAAGCCACTGCCCACACATCCCCTACACCCCCGTAGAGCTAGGCGAGGAGGCCAAGCGCGCCGTTGATGCAGGGGCCAGTATCGTGCACATCCATGCTCGAGAGGACAATGGGATGCCCAGTTGGCGCCCTGAAGTATTCGAGCAAATTCACGAAGAGGTGCGCAAGCGCTGCCCCGACGTGATCATCAATTATTCCACAGGAGCCATTGGTATTTCCAAGGAAGATCGGATGCGGCATGTCACTGCCCTAAAGCCAGATATGGCCGCCTTCAATATGGGGTCCATGAATTATGCCATCTACTCCAAGAAAGCCAAGCAGTTTTATTGGAATGGCGTATTTGAGAACTCCTTTGATACGATGCAGTACTGTGTAGGAATCATGAATGAGGCAGGGACGACCCCCGAAATGGAGTGTTTCGATACCGGTCACATCCGCAATGCAGAACCCTTGCGTGATATGGGCTTGATTCCCGACAATGCCTGCTATAGCCTGGTGATGGGAGTGATGGGAGGTATTCCTGCCACGACCGAGAATTTGATTCATCAAATAAAGCAAGTACCAGATGGGGCCTTTTGGCAAGTCATTGCGATCAGCCGAAAGCAATGGCAAATGGCCGCCGTGGCTTGTACGATGGGCGGTAACTTTAGAGTGGGTTTAGAGGATAATTTTTACCTGCCCAATGGAGAAATGGCAAAGTCGAACGGAGAGTGTGTGGAATGGGGCGCGAAATTAGCCCAAATGATGGGAAGACCGATTGCCTCAATTGAAGAAACTAGAGCCTTATTGCGTATTCCTTTACGTGAAAAAGTATAACTATGAATATCGAAACCTTGGATCAACATCTCCGCATTCCCTTGATCGCCAGTCCCATGTTCTTAGTGTCTGGGACCGACTTAGTCGTGGAATGTTGCAAAAATAATATCGTCGGGAGCTTTCCTTCCGTTAATCAGCGAACGACAGCTAGTTTTGAAGAATGGGTGCAGACGATCAAAACGGAGTTGGCAGCCTATAATGAAACTAGCGATACACCAGCCGCCCCTTATGGAGTAAATTTGGTAGTACACAAAACCAACCCGCGCTGGCGAGAAGACTTAGCCGTCTGTGTAAAACAGGAAGTGCCCTTGATTATTACTTCTTTGGGAGCGGCTACGGAGGTGGTAGAAGCCGTGCATTCCTATGGAGGCTTGGTGTTTCACGACGTGACCAATCCGTATCACGCTCGCAAGGCCGCCGCTGCCGGAGTCGATGGCATCATTGCCGTCTGCGGAGGAGCTGGTGGACACTCTGGCGCGACCAATCCCTTTGCTTTAGTAGGAGAGATTCGAGCATTTTTTGATGGGACGCTGATTTTAGGCGGCGCGCTTAGCAGCGGAAGAGACATAGCCGCTGCCTTGCAGATGGGAGCTGACTACGCCTATATGGGAACTCGTTTTATCAACGTACAAGAGAGCATGGCCCCACAGGCTTACCAAGATATGATTGTTGAGGCGGACTCGACCCAGATCTTTTATACGCCTTCCGTTACCGGCGTACCTGCCAATTTTCTAAAGCCTAGCTTGATTGCAGCAGGCTATGATCTGGAGCAACTCAAAGCACCCGCCAAGGTCAATTATGGCGAAAAACTCAAGCCGCCAAAAGAGGGGAGTAAAACCTGGGTAGACACCTGGTCGGCAGGCCATGGCTGCGGCGTGATCAATGATATTCCCAAGGTGGCTGACCTGGTCGACCGCATGGCGGAAGAGTTCAAAATGGCTATCGAAACTACTTTCTCAAAAGCGAATAAATACATCCAATAATGTTTCATCCAGATCTATTTAAGGACAAGGTAGCTTTGGTGTCCGGCGGCCGAAGTGGTATCGGTTACGCCATCGCTAAGATGATGTTGCAGCTGGGCGCGAAGGTGACTATTATCTCTCGTAAGGAGGTGCCATTGGAAAAGGCGGCAGGAGAGTTGGCCGCCTTTGGGGCGGTCCAATATAAGGCCTGTGATATCCGCCAAACGGAACAAATTCAGGCGGTTGCTCAGCAGATAAAAGAAAAACATGGTCGACTAGATATCTTAGTGAATAATGCAGGCGGTCAATTCCCGGCCTTGGCGGAGATGATTAATGATAAGGGGTGGAATGCCGTTATTAATAACAATCTCAATGGCACCTTCTTTATGTGTCGAGAAATGGCCAATGCCTTTTTTATTCCGCAAAAGGGAGGAATAATAGTCAACATCATTGCCAATATCTATCGTGGATTTCCAGGAATGGTACATACCGGTGCAGCACGCGCAGGAGTTGAAAACATGACACGCACACTGGCTGTAGAATGGAGTTGCCACAACATTAGGCTCAATTGTATTGCGCCAGGTACGATCGAATCCTCGGGTTTGGATCAATATCCTCCACCGATACAAGAGATGTTTGGGGAAGCCAAAAAAGCGATTCCGCTCGGACGTTTTGGGTCAGTGGAAGATGTTGCCAATGCGACTTGCTTCCTAGCCAGTCCATTAGCCGCTTATATCACTGGGACTAGCCTATATGTAGATGGTGCGCAACACCTTAATTCGGATGTGATGGGATTGCCCAATGTCATTAAATCATTCCTTAATCCGGGTTGATCATTTGAAAATAAATGGCCGGCATACAAGCAGGACTTATTCGAGAGCATAAAAAATCAATAGATGAAAAATAAAACCGTTTTTATCACAGGAGCCAGCCGAGGAATCGGGAAAGCCATCGGCCTGCGGCTCGCCAAGGAAGGCGCCAATATCGTCATTGCAGCCAAAACAGCGGAGCCTCACCCTAAATTGGAAGGCACCATTTATACGGCAGCCGCAGAGATGGAAGCTGCTGGAGGAAAAGCCTTGCCCTTGGTCGTAGATATTCGCTCAGAGGAATTGGTGAAAAATGCAGTAGAAAAGGCTGTCGAGACCTTTGGCGGAATCGATATTCTAATCAATAATGCAAGTGCTATCGGACTTACCCCCATTGAGCATACGACGATGAAGCGCTACGATCTCATGCATGAAATCAATGTAAGGGGGACTTTTATGGTCTCCAAATATTGCATCCCGCATTTGCGCAAAGGAGACAATCCACATATCCTCACCCTCTCTCCGCCCCTCAATCTAAAACCGGAATGGTTTGGCGCACACCTAGCCTATACGATGAGTAAATACGGTATGAGTATGACTGTATTGGGACAAGCCCATCAATTAAAGTCCGACGGAATTGCCGCCAATGCCCTTTGGCCACAAACCGCTATTGCGACAGCTGCTGTGAAAAACATCTTAGGTGGAGAGGGAATGATGGATGCTAGTCGTCATACCTCAATCATGGCGGATGCCGCTTTTGCGATATTGAGTCGCAATAGTCGGGATTGCACCGGTAATTTTTACATCGATGAAGATGTACTAAAAGAAGAAGGGATAAGCGATTTTACGGCTTATGCCATTAATCCGGAAAAGACCTTGATGAAAGATCTATTTGTTGAGTAACAAAGATTAAGACTTCTGAAGTCTAGGAATTATATTAAAAAATAAAGATGAGTAACTACTATTTCACCGAAGAGCACGAACTATTCCGGGAGAGTTTCCGCTCCTTTCTCGAAAAAGAAGTCAAACCCAATATTGACCAGTGGGAAGAGGATCGACGAATACCACGCGATATCTGGAAGAAGATGGGGGAAATGGGCTTTCTAGGTTTATCCTATCCCGAAGAATATGGGGGAATGAATTTGGACTTCTTTTACGACGTCGTTTTCAATGAGGAATTAGGACGTATGAATTCCGGTGGCTTTGCCATTACCGAGCAGGTGACGCAATACATGTCCGGCCCCTACATCTTAAAATATGGCTCCGAAGCCCTCAAGAAAAAATACCTGCCAGGGATTGTAAGCGGGGAATTAATCTGTTCCATTGGGACTGTCTCTTATACACATCTGACGCTGCCGACGAAGAGGATAGT
>CAJXUM010000116.1 GCA_913060855.1 uncultured Lewinella sp.
TCTACACTATCCTCTTCGTCGGCAGCGTCAGATGTGTATAAGAGACAGCGCTGGAGGACAAAGGTCCAGCGCAGTGAGAGGATTGACAGACAGCGAAAAAGAAGGCGCCTGGGCTGCGGTAATTACAAAGTTGGTATTGGACAAATCAAAGAAAATATTGTCTGCTGCCTCTACCATAACCCTAGCCGCACTAGAAGTAACGCTAGGAACGGTAATGAATGCCTCGCCATCATTGGCTGTCCCTTCTAGTAGGAGATAGGGATAGCTCAAGCCGCCATCTGTTGAAAGACGAATATTTACTTTTTGGCAATTGATGATTTCATTATCTGTATTGGCAACATTCCAGCTGATCAATTGAGAACTACCCGCCTCCCAACTCACTGCGTTATTATTAGGCGCCGTCACTAAGAATGGGCCAGCCGTATCAGAGGACTTAAAACTGACCTGAGTCCAGGCTACGCCACCAGCTTGTGGATTATTATCTCTCACCGTACAACGGAAGTTGAGGAAACGGCTATAAGTCGGAAGCACCTCTACATCCAAAGATGCATTGTTTAAAATAGCACCGAGGTTGGGGAAAAACCGGGTTGAATCCTCGGTAGGAGGGTAGGAGCGGAATAAGGGAGAATCGCCACTAGGACTACCCAATGTGCTGGCCGGGCCTATATCATATTGCTCCCAGCAGTAGGTAATATTATCTCCATCTTCATCATCACCGACCGCATCTAAACGAAAAGGAGTCCTGATGGGAATCGTAAAATCCGCTGTGTAATTAGTAGTGACGATTGGGGTATGATTATCGGTGGGAGTGATCGTAGGACAATTATTCCCACCATCTTCTCGGCTAAATTCGATAAAATCTTCCAAGGAGCCGATATTATAATAGGGATCGGCATTGGGTTGGACATTATTGAGTCCTCCACATAGCCCTGCATAAGACATGATTGTACTGCCACTGCCAGGTTCAAAAGCGTTCTCGAAAGACATCTGGGGAGCCGAATTGGGGCAATTATTCCAGCTATGTCCACACGAAAACTGGTGGCCTATCTCATGCGCCATGACATCTATCGCAATTCGTTCCACATCATTCGTAAAATGACAAGTTACGCCAGCACCTTTATTGGCTTGACAAACAGAGCTAGGATTGGCTACTCCCGCTAAACCATTATCACAACCTCTAGTGAATATGTGGCCAATATCATAGGTGCCGAAACCGATTCTCGAATTTAAGTTACTTGTGTTTTGAGTTAATAGTGCACTCCCATTCCTGGCGTCAGGGTAGGGGTCGGTAGCAGGGTCGAGGGAGATCAGTTCGTCATTTCGATCGATGATAACCAAACGAATGGCAACCTCTTGCTCAAAGATCAGATTGATTCTATTGACTGCTGTATTCATACTAGCTAGAACCGTCTCGATGGTTCCACCTTTAGCTTCAGCGTATTCACCCGTACAAGCTAAAGCAAGCCGGTAAGTACGTAGCGAAACCACCTCGGCTGTCTTTGATTTTTGTAAGTCAAAATCTTCATCAAAGTGGATATCTTCTAAAGGAGAATCACTCAATTCAACTTCATGGACACCACAACTTAAAGCGGGTAATTGGTCTGCTTCAATGTGTACATCCTTGGCGTAATAAGCCACGTGGTATTGGGTAGCCACACTCGCGTAGGGATCTATATATATTTTACCAGCTGGCGAATTCAAATAGGCGTGAAAACCGGCTGGCGAATAATCCATTCTACCTGTTATGCTTGGCTGGGTCGTACTAGTAATTCTAAAAGAACGAATACTTGGATAGCGCGCACTGATTTCTTCTCCCATAACAGGGGAATGTACCACTGAGAATAAATCGGTACTCCCATCAGGGAGCGGGAATCGAACCAACAGTGGATTTTGCTGCTTGGGGCTAAATTCTGCTGGAGCGTCGGCTAGTTGAGCTTTTAAATCGGGTAGATTGACTTCGAAAATTTCATATTTTTCTATCGGAAGAGAAACTTCGGCATTTTGGGGTAAGAAGAGGTTGTTTTCTTCTACAGACCGCCAAAGGTTTCGTTTTTCCTGTGCGGTTAATGAGAGAGAAAAGAATACAAAAATGAGGAGTACTTGAACGTGCTTCATATTGGTTTTTAAATTGTAACTTTTACCAGAACGACAAAATTAAGATTGTAGCATATAGGATGGTAGTAATAGTTCCATAATTGTCGGCCTGGATAGGGAAAGACTTTAGAAATAGGTTATTTATCTAGTAAGCCTCCTGTTAGCAGCAGTCTCATGTAAAGTGTTTACGTTTGAAAATTTAACAGAAATGAACAAAACGATATTGAAAAGCTAGAAATCGGAAATCGGAAAACTAGTCTAGCCCAATCTATGATTCCGCCTTCCGAATTCGCAATTCCGCCTCCATAAATGAGAAATGGTTGCCCTATTAGAAGGTCGCGGCGACTTGGGCTCGGCCTACATGAATAACTTTGGATGTGCCCGTTTTTCGCCCCTCATAACTCAAAATCAAAAGTATGTTTTTCGCTAATTGTCGGTTTAGACTGAGATTCCAGATAAAGTTTTGACCTTGTTGTAAGCCATTAAGAATAGCTAAACCTGCCGGAGAACTAGCCTGTCCCTCATAGCTTACATCGATAAAGGAAAATTTGAAATTGAGCAAACGCTGCTTGTAGACCATTTCTAGCGAGAAATCATGCTGCTGCGCTTCTTCTCCATTGACAATAAATGCATTGCGATCCTGTTGGTATTTATAGCGAAGAATCGTGCGAAAGGATTGTCCTTTTTGGTAGGTGAACTCGGGTTCTAAGCGCCAAAATTGGAGTAGATAATCTCGGTTGGTGAAAAACTCCGAATCACTTTCTTTTTGCCCAAAAGTACTCGTGAATCGTGTGCTGACTTGGGAGGAGAGATTCCAGCGCCCTTGGACAAACCAATCAGTGAGCCGTCTGCTCTCAAAGCCGGAAGTTTGGACGACTCGACTTCTATTGTCTTTTTGCCCGATCTGGAAGCCGTATTTGGGGTCAGTCTGGTTGAAAAATAGATTGTTGTTAATGGTGGAGCGCAGGCTGACGAGCGCGGTGTCTGATATGTTGACTTGAAAGGGATCATAGGTCCTGACCTGTGGGGCGGCTCTGGTTTTACGATTGAGTTGTAAGTTAGAACGTCCGGACCATCGACTTAGCCACTTCTTAAAACCCTTTTTATTGAACCAAACGGCACGTGGGTTGATACGAATACTTTGATTGAAGCTTACATTGTCCGTCCGTATGAATTCATCGGTGATATTACTGATACGAATGTAATCGGCCAAATCCTGAAAAGGAGCTACTTCCATTTCAAATTCTTGGATTTTCCCATCATTATTGTAGATCGAATCCAGCCAGATGTGCGTACCCGAACCCGGTCTTACTTGTGCATAGGTATATTCAATTTTTGGCTCTTGACCCGAGCCGATATTATAGATGGTATTAGATTGTATGGCGCCCCTCAACAGATTGAGGTTGATGTCGGTGCGGCCTAGGTAGGTCTCGGCGGGTTGTTCCGGGCTAAGATCGGTGCGGATGATGGCCAATTCCCGATAGGTGAGACCGCCGCCGATGCGCAGGCGATTGCGTTTGCCCTTGGTTCTCCAGCTCCCATCTAGCGCCAACTCGGAAGCGGTAGTGCTATGACTGAAGGCATCGGTAGTAGGCGAAAAGTCTTTTCTTTGGTTGAATTTGAAGCCAATTTGATAGGTCTCTTTCTCTGGGCTTTCGAGAAATACACTGTACCTGTCGTAATGGAAACTACTTTGTAATAGCGTATCCGTCAAGCCATCAAATCGTTCACTTTTTTCTCTTTCTCCCGCCCAGCCCAATTCCCAATTGTCGAGCCAAGGAAGCTTTTTGCTGATGCGGAGATTGGGTCTTGTGAAGCGAGTCTGTCGATCAATTTCATCGGTGTTTAGATAACTTCCTTTGCCATCTATCGTCCAGGTGCCTCTCTTTAGGTGAATTTCTCCTTGATGCCTGACGCCTTCATAAAGATCTTTTCGGAGGAAACCGCTGAAACCATAGGATAAATTTCCCCATTTTTCTTTTACTAATTGCCATTCTAGTTTCCCAATTTGCTCTGCTGCTTGTACCGCTGTACCCTGACCCGCCACATTGGCGATGTTCCAATCCCGTAAAAATTCTGGGGCGCGATAAGGATTGAGAGCTTGGAAGGTGTTTTGTGTGAATTCGTAACTCAGGGCGGTATTGAGTGACCATCCACTAGAATCACTACCGAGCTGAAAATCTCGTTGAAAGGTCGTATAACCCGCTAATCCGACATTGTCTTCATCATCCACTTTGGAAAAACGATTCAGGTCGATCCGGCTCAAGGCGATCTCTGTTTTAAGGCTAGCCTTTTCAGAAAATTGGTATTCAAAACCACCACTGAAGAGTTGCTGTTGCAAGGGAGCCGATAAATTGGTAATCGGTTCGTAATTGCCTAAAGGCTGACAGGAGATGGGGTCAAAACCGACCCACTTATAAACGCGTTCATTGGCGGTGGTCTCCGTGTCAAGAATATACTGCCCATTGCCAAATCCTACTTGCGAGAAACGAGCAATGTATTTCGCTTTTTCTAGATCGGTAGAATAGGCTAAGAGTTGGCTAAGGCTGTCAGGTCCGAGGCAGGAAATGATAGTATCTTTCAACTCATAGGTCGCTCGAAGTTCAGCATTTCTCTCCAGCGTGTCTATCGTTGAAACGAAGGCATCGGCAAATTGATCTCCAACCTGACTCAATAGACTTTTCTCATTGTCACTTAACTCTAGATCACCCGTTGCATTCTTGTTATCTTGTTGGCTAAAGGCGTTGAGGTAGAGGCGAACTTTATTTTCTTGATAATCTAGATTCGTAGCGTACATCGATCGGAGGTAGTTTTGATCAGAGTAATCGAATTCGATGATGATTCGGCTATCTTTTGTGATCAAGCGGCGATAGGTGAAGGTGAGTTCTCCCCGATTATAGTCAATGATGTAATCGGCTTCTATTCCCCGTTTCATCAATTGCCCATCCAACCAAACTTTCTCCGTACCCGATAGGATGATAATAAAGCGTTCATTTTGCGTGCCTCGTAACTTATAGGGCCCTTGATTTCCTTCCTGTGCGATGATGCTATTTCGGGCAAATTGCCCCCGGGCGATGGCTAGGCTCGATTGGGTAGCTAGTCGCCCATTCTCACCATTTTTAAAGGTACTTTCGAAAGTGGCGCCCTGGAGTTTTTTAAAATAATTCATAAAATAGCCATTGGGGCGGCGCAATTCGTAATCCCCCGCCGTGAGACTAGTACTGCCTTTTTTTAGCTGAATAAATACTTTATCAAATTCGCGCAATTGCTGCGTATTCCCCTCCGCCTGCAAGGGGATGTTTTCATCCGTAATAGCAGCCCTCAATTCAATACCATCGCCAATTTCGCCGGCCATTTGTAAGTTGAAACTAGAATTGAGTACGAGATCTTGATTATTCCCAAAGGAGATGCCGCGAGAGAAACTACCCGAATAATCGAGTCCTTTGAAGTCGATCAATTGTTCATCCGTTTCATAAGGATTGTATTCATACGTTACAATCATGTCATCTTCGATACGGTTGAGTTTCGTCGTATCAATGCGGCTGACGGTTTGTTGAATAGGATAGGGGAGAACGCGGTATTCTATTAGTAAAGAATCTTTGGTATTCTCAAGCCAATGCAATGCTTGGCCTTGCAATTGGAAACTCGCTGTGTCAATTCTTTCTCCAGTCAGGAGCGATCGAATAAGTAAAGTGTTGGCAACAACAGGCAAGGTATCCAAGGGGTATACGCCTTTTTCTACCAATAGTCGCTTGGCGCGTAGATTGGATAGGGAGTAGTCCTGGGCCCGCAATGGGGACTGGAGTATCACTGAGAATAATATAATGGGTAGGATGAACCGCATACTCACATCAGTAATAACGGCAAATTTCAGGCCAGCGCGCCCAGGAGCGAGAAAAAACTGTGCTGGATGGCCTAAAATGGGGGTAGCTGTCTGGGGTTTACCAAAAAAGAGGCCCTCTCCTAGTGTTGGGAGAAGGCCTCAGTGTGGTCATTTGCGTTTTAGTCGAGGCTAGACTTCAAAAGTTTAAGCCCTAGTTGTTTTCCTTCATGACGATTACCGTTAATCAACTAGAAAGTTATCGTTCTCACGCCCTCATCTCGTCCAGCGGGAGAGGTAGCGCTTAGTTTTATTCTATTCTCCCCACGATCGAGTGCAAAAGTACATTGGAAAAAGCCCGTTTCGGGTCTGTAGGTGAAGTTGCTAATATTCCTACTATTGACTATTAGGCTAATCTGTTCGGCCGTCACGTTTTTAACTGTGGCCGTAATCGTACTTCTCGCAACGCCAGGATTTAATGGGTTGATCGTGGGTTGTGAAACCGACTCAATACGTACAAATGGTAGATCACCTTCTGGCTCTTTGGGCACATAATTGATAATCCTTCTGGCATTAGCCGTTCCACCTTTGGTTGTGGCTGTTATGGAAACACTATTTCTTGGATTCTTAAGCGCCATTTCGAAGGTGAGTTCTCCATTTCTCGGATTGAAGTTGAAGTTGGTGATCGGACTACGATTGATGTTCATTTGAATTTGATCAGCAGCCGTCACATTTTTCAAAATAGCCTTAATGAAGTAAATATTCTCTCGATGCGTAATTTCTTCTTCCGCTGGTGTAACGAAAGTAACACTAGGAGGCCGAGTTCGAATGACAGGCGTATAATTGATAGTTACGCTTGCCTCATCTGATCCATTCTTGTTGTTTACGCTTACTCGTATGGTATTATCGCCAGGCTTTAAGTTGCTTAGATTGGCGGTAATTGTTGTTCCATCCCACTGGAAAGTAGTTACAGGGAGATTATTTAGGGTAATAGTGACCTCTTCTTGGCGACCGACCTCTTGTGTAGTGGCGCTAAATGTTGTAGCTGCCTGGCTGAGTTGGACTCCGTTTTGAGGCTGTACAATGGTAACTTGCGGAGGTTTGGGGGGCTGATAATTGAGGGTCAATTCATCGGTATCGTTACCATCCCCATTTTGAACACTTATCGCCAGCGTATTTTTACCAGGACGCAAGATAAGTTGGGCACTAACTTCCTGCCTAGCACTCTGAAATCCAAAATTATTGATGGCTTGGCCATTCAAACTGAATTGGATTTCATTTCGACCACCGACATTTTGTGTTTTGGCTTTGACGGTCAACCGTTCTGTTGTGCTATTACTGTTATTTAATGGACTGGTAAAGGAGACCGTTGGAGGAGTAGCCTGTTTGTAAGTTACATTTACTTGGTCTCTATTCGTACCGCTACCATTATTAACCTCAATACTGATGGCGTTATTACCAGGCTTGAGTTGTAGTTCAGCACTTACCTCTTGTCTCGATGCGTTGTAGCTGAAATTATTGACGGTTTGCCCATTTAGGAGGAGTCGTACCTGGTTTTTGTTTTCTACATATTGGGTAGTGGCCCTAAATGCGACGCGGCTGTTTGCAGATTCACTGTTTTGACTCGGTTGTGTAATCTTCACGCTAGGAGGATTAGCGCGAATTAAACGAACATTGACGGCATCTTCATCACTTCCATCGCTGTTTTGAACTCGAATCCTAATGCTATTGTTTCCATCCCTAAGATTGAGATTAGCGGTTATTTGACCACGTAGCAGGTTAAGATTGAAGTTGTTGATGGCTTGCCCATTTACGGAGAGCTGCACTTGTCCTTTATTGGAAACCTTGGTGGTAGAGGCCGAAAACTGTACTTGTGGGGACTCGATAGTCGCATTATTGGTGGGGCTATCAATACTCACGCTAGGTAGAACCGCTTGTTGGTAACGTACTGTCACTTGATCTTCAGCTTGTCCGTCATTATTGGCTACACGAATTCGAATCGTATTATTATTAGCTTGAAGCCTTAGTGAGGCGGTCACTTCTCGTCGAGAACTATTGAATGTAAAGTCATAAACTGCGCGTCCATTCACACTCAATTCTATCTGGTTCTTCTGGGTAATATCTTGAACATTAGCTCTGAAATTTACTCGATCGCTATTCACCGTTTGATTGGCTGTAGGTTGGGCAATCGATACGCTAGGTGGATTACTTGACCGATAATTGACATACACCTGATCGCTATCAGATCCACTTGCATTACTCGCTGAGACTTGAATGCTATTATTGCCTTGTATGAGTGCCACATTAGCCGTGACTTCTTGGCGTGCTCTATCAAAACGGAAATTATTGTAAGGGCGACCATTGACCGACATTTGTATCTCACTGGTGCGGGTTACTTCCCTGACAGCAACTACCACATCAGTATTGGGGCGAGTACTGGTGCTATTATTAGCCGGACGTTGGATATTGACATTTGGTGGTCGACCGATGACGACATCTTCAAAGCGTTCAATACTCACACCATCTTCGTCTTGGCCATCTATATTTCGGGCTCGAATAGTGACTTGATTATATCCCATTTGCAATGGAATATTCGCACTCACAGTTCCATTAGAAAAACTAAAATTATTGAAAGCTCGACCATTGATATCAAGCTGAATTTCATTTTTATTGTTGACAAACCGTACTGTTGCTCTAACACTAGTAGTCGGAGATTGTGTGCGGAAGCCATTAGCAGGAGTCGTTATTTGCACCTGTGCCGGCCTTTGCTGACGAGGAGCTTGATAGACAATGCTAGTTTCTGCTTGACCTTGTCCCGCTTCATTTTGTGCAAGAATGCGAATGTTATTGGTTCCTTCTTGTAAATTGAGATTGCTACGCAATTGCCCTGTATTAGGGTCGAATGAAAAATCAGTCAACGTGCGGCCATTCATACTCACTGAAATACCAGCTCGTCGACTCACTTCGGTAATACTCGCTTCCAATTGATACGTGTTGTTTTCTACCGTAAATGGAGTGCGGGTAGGGCGAGTGATGAGCACGGTGGGTTGCACTCCGGTTTCTAAACGAATAGTAGCGGTTTCAGTGTCTTTTCCTGCCGTATTATTGGCTTCGATTTGTATTCGATTTTCACCGTTTTGTAAAGTTACGTTGGCTTGGAGTTGACCATTGTTAGGGTTGAACGTAAAGTCTTGGTTTCGGCCATTGACTAAGAAGTTAATCTGGTTCTTCCGCTCCACCTCATTTACACTGGCGGTGACCGTATAGCTAGGAGACGAAGTGCTCGTTGAGGCGCTGCTAGGTTGTGTAATAATGATATCTGGAACACGTGCAACTGGCGGCGGTGGCGGCGGTGGTGCTTTTTCTTCGTAGAAGACAATTATTCTTTCTTCATCACGTCCCACGCTATTCGTAGCCGTTACGATAATTTCATTTTCCCCATTTTGTAGACGAAAAGGTTTACTAAATTGTCCACGGTTATAAGTGAATGACTGCTCTCGGCCATTGATGGTACAAGTGACATCGGCGGCATTTTGTACATTTCTAATTCTTGCACGTACCAATCCATTGACAACCGGAGAAGCGTACGGGGTCGTATTTGGAGTGATAATTTCAATGACAGGTGCTACTAGTCTTGTTTCTCTTGGTCTGACTTTCCAGCGAAGTGCAAAGTTAGTATAGTGGTAAATATCATTATTCGGTTCTGCCCATTGGTGACCATCTAGCAGATCATTCCCTGAGAAGGTAAATCTATGCCCCACATGAATCGAGAAGTTGGGCGTTACATCATAGCCTAGTTCTAAACCTAATGACGGCATTATACCGATGTTGCCTCCTTCTCCTTCAAAACCATCGGCGAGTGTCTCGAAATCACCATCCAAAATAGCTGATCGCAATTGCGATTGAATGGCCGTTTCGCTCTGCTGTTGATTTAATCCCGCATAATCTTGGTAATAAGCCTGCCCGCTAGCATTGGTTTGGTCAATTTTCGCGCGATACCAGTCGATGCCTAGTCCACCATAGATAGAGGCCACCACACCGGTTTTCTCTCGCAATTGATTTAGCGTGATCACTCCCTCAAGGCCCAGTTCAAATACATCGGTTTTATGATTTTGAAAAACGAAACCTTGTGGTTCGGCCAAACCTGCTGGATAATTGGTATAGTCTAACGATTGAGAGCCATTCAAGGCGGTATTTCCCGTTATATCAAAGGAGCGTTTACCATCAACACCTAGTTGCTGAGCATATAGCAGCCTAGCCCGCAAGTCGAAACTAATGGGCGCGCCAGGTTTATAGTATAGATTTTTAGCTAGTGTGGCACCTAAGCCAAAACCTTCATATAATGAGCGAACATCACTAGATTGGTAGGAAAGTCCTGCGTTTAAGCCGAAGGTGTAATACCCCGCTTGTTGCTGTACCTGCTGTTGAGCAAAGGTGGGAATAGAAAATAAGCTGATCACAAGCCAGAGCCATAACCCTGTCTCTTATACACATCTCCGAGCCCACGAG
>CAJXUM010000117.1 GCA_913060855.1 uncultured Lewinella sp.
GGCAGCGTCAGATGTGTATAAGAGACAGACACAGGATAGCGTAAATGCTCTTTTTCATAATGCGGCGTGCGCTTATAGATGAAATCCAACTGAGCTCGCCCACTTTTTGCAAAATCAGGGTCTGCTGCTTTCCGCTTTTCTAATTCCGCCTTTAAAGCTGGTTTTTCTGCCAGCCATTCTTGGGCTCTGTCTTCAAACACATAGGAAGAAAAATGCTCTTTTTGTTGTAGTATAGGATCAAAGTAGTTCCAACTGAAAAAAGAATCCGGTCCCTCTGGCTCCAAAGTTTCCATAATAAATCGATTGGTCCATTGAGTAACGGGAATTAACCAATCCCCTTTTCGAAAAGCTACGCTCTTCTCCTCTTTCCTTACGTTTGTTTGATAATGCATATAATGGCCTTCGTAAGGTCTTGTTCTCGTTTTAAAATCATCTAGGTAGTATACCCCAACAGTTAGGGTGGTATCTTTTGGTAGCCGTTGTATCTTCACCCCATTCGCCTTGAGGCGGCCAATGACAGTATGCCAGCCTTGTGGAATGATATAGGCCTTCGGGCGCTCCGCTGACTTCGTCGGTTTAAAGGTATTGTAATGACGAATTTGCTTAGTAAAAGGCTTATCTCTATGGTATTTCAGTCGCTTTTGGCCACTAATACTACTGGCAGGAGTACTCGCCTCATAGCCTTTAAAATTAATGACTTCATATTGGGAAGTATCCACCGTCCATTGCAATGGAAATGCAGTCTGTTTGGCTACTAGTGCTTTACTTTCTTTCTTGCGTTGAATAATATCAGCCGCATCTTTTTCCAATAACTGGATAATCCCCTGCATAAAAGTGGCCGTCGCTTCTACTCGCTGTTTGAATGGCTTCAACATATGTGTCTCTGGCATAAATCCAATCGTGTGAAACAAAGCAGCATAACCAGTAGAATACCTTGGAGATTCCAGGAAGTCCATGATTCCTTTATCATCTGGCGTTCGACCTAGGCTATTGACATAGGGCGTCATTTCGTATGGACTTTTTTGCATAAAGTCAAAAAGGAAAGGCATCATTCGTTGATCCAGGTATTCTCCTAATGGCCCACCTAGCTTATCTTTTTGTGTGGGAATAATGGTGAGCACATATTGGTAGTCCGCGCCATTACTGGTATGCGTATCAATAAAAACTTCGGGATCTACTGTATGAAATATTTCAGCAAAACTTTGTGCATTGCGTGTGTCTGCTTTGATGAAATCACGATTGAGGTCATAATGTCGGGCATTACCCCGAAAGCCATAGGATACTGGCCCATTTTGGTTGGCTCGGGTATGACTATTCCGATTTAAAACCCCTCCGATATTGTAGAAAGGAATAATAGCGACTACTACCTGATCTAAAAAGTCTTTATAGGTCTCCGATTGACTCAGCAATTCTCTCGCTAGCATCATGGACGCTTCCACGCCATCTGGCTCGCCGGGATGAATGGCGTTATTAATCAGCAATAGTAACTTTCCCTTGGCATGCAAATTGTCAAAATCGAAATCGCCATCTGCAGAAATCGTGAATAAATGCAGCGGCTTCCCGCTATCTGTTAAACCATACGTTTGTAATTGCGCATTTTGATAATAGGTCGCAGCGAGAGATTCATAAAAAGCTATCCCCTCCTCATAGGTCGCCGTTTCAAGACCTTTGGATTGTTCAAATATCGTTTCGAATGATTGCCCATGAGCAGTACAAAGGCATAAAAAGCAACTCAATAGTAACAGACTTGATCGCATGTAATTTGTATTTTCCTTCTCTGATCATTTTTGTGGACAAGTGAAAGTAAGAGATTAAAGCGACCGCCAGAAGCTGTGTCTTTTGCTTTCGCTTGTCTCAAGCGCACAAAAATGGTCAGAGAACCGTATTTTTATGGCTCTAAAATAGCTTTTCTTCATGAATATCGTGACCCAGCAAAAGGGTATTCCCAAATCCTTATTGGTACTGGCAATTCCAGTATCCATCAATTATCCCTCTATCAACGGCAAGGCTTTGAAATGAAAACGGTCAAGTGGCATTTTTTCACGGAACAGTATCAGGAACCTATCATAGAAAACGGGATTCTATGTCAACACCTAATCATTTTTGGTAAAGAAATAGCCTCCTAGGTGCGCTTTTGGTGATTTATGCTACTAAAACAAGCGAACTTTAACCCTTCCTTAAAATTTACATCCTCAAAGTTTTCCTACTTTTAATCGAACGAGAGTATTCGCTTTAACAGAGTAGTTATTGAAGAACAATCCTAGCTATGAAAAAACTTTTATTGGCACTAAGCCTTATATTATCCTATTCTTATCTTTTAGCTGATCAACAAGCTACCTTATATGGAAGTATTGGTGATCTTGACCTAAAGGAAATTCGATTAGAGACCAAGACCACAGTTGCCGTAGACCAAGCCAAAAAAAGCATCATCCCGATTGGCCCTAATGGCGTTTTTTCTGTGACCTTAGATCTACCACCGAGTCAACAATTTAAATTGCATATTGGAAGCCTCACCCTCCCACTTTATTTAGAACCTGCTGATAGTTTGAATATATCATTGCTGACGGATGACCTACAATTGAAGGTGAAGTTTTCGGGAAAAGGCTCTGCCAATAATACTTTTTTCTTTCAATACAATCTTTTTGAGCAAAAGGTAGGTTATGGAGAATTGGAGACAGCTCTCCAACAAAAAGAAGCTACCGCCTATTGGGATGCTGCTCACAAATTGAATGACGTAAAGCAAAAGTATTTTGATCAATACATAAAAAAGAGCAGAAAAGAACTGAGCCCTAACTTCTTCCTTTTCATTCAAAATCAAATCCAATATCAGCTCATCGATCAGTTGCTGACTTTCTACACTTATTATCAATCAATGATTGACCTTAAGGTGGTTAGTATCCCCGCCAGTTATAAAACTTATCTAGATGAGATTAGCCTCAATGATGATACGGCCATACAAGCCCCTCACTACCAACTCGCCTTGATAAATCTAATTAATTTTAAGAATAAAGGGTCCTATGAAAAATTCATTGAGGATCAACTCAAAAAACTAGCCGATAAATACAAGACAGCAGGTGATGCTTTAGAAGGGCTTTCTCAATATTATGCCCAATATATCATACTTCAGCAATTACTGAAATCTGATTACGTTTATGCCTCTTTTGAATATGAAGACTTCCTGAAAAGCGGTGCACCCCAGTACCTTAAAGATCCCATTATTCGGCTTTTCCAGATTAAATCAATGACCCTAGATGATCTTCCCATGCCTAATATTCAACTAATCGATCAAAATGGGGAAATGGCACACATTGAGGATTTGAAAGGCAAGATTACGTTCTTGTGCTTATGGAAGAATGATACCAGTACAGCAGCTGAATTGAGTAGGTATTTCCTTTATTTCAGGAAAAAAGTCACTGAAGACACTACTGTAAGCATCAACGCTATTTTTACGGCTAATAATGATAAAATCTGGAAGCAAGTATTAGCAAAACAGGAGAAGGAACTACCTTTTCTGAACCATTATAGGTTAGATTATTCTGATGAGTTGACCCGAAGCTTTGTACTGCGAACCGACGATTATGGCCCTTGGTTTATACTTATTGACAAAAAGGGGAAAGTCCTAAATGGCAATGCCGGACCTACCTACGAATACAATCCTAATACTCAAATTAGGAAGCTACTGAATAAAGAAGCCAAAGCGAAGTAAACGCTTAGAACCGTTTCAATAATTTTCTGTTAAGAATGTGGCGCGATCATTAGCATCGCAAGTTTTGTGCTCCCTTTTAAGTGCTTAGAACTTATTTGTTGAGCACCCTTTTGAAAATCCTTTACCTGAAGTTATTTAGAAATGTTTTCGTGGAAAGCGCAATTTTATCAAATGGCTATCTATCAAACATTTTCCTAAACACCTTCTCTAAAAAACAAGTCATGAAAAACACCTTATTACTTGTCTTATTCTTTTGTGGTACGCTTCTAAGTGCGAGTCATGCCAATACCAGCGAAGGAAGCTTAACCGACGGGTTCATTACCGGAAACCCTGCAATAAAAAGTATGAATGCATTGGCTTTTGGACCTGAAGGCATATTGTTTGTCGGCGATGCACAAGCCGCCAGTGTTATCGCTATTCAGACCAAAGACATCACATCTGCGGGCCTCAAGGAAGGTATAAACATGAAAAAGGTCGACGAAAAGATAGCGGCACTACTTGGTGCCAAAGTGGCCGAGATTCAGATTGTAGATATGGCTGTCAACCCTATTTCTCAATACGTTTATCTAGCGGTTCGACATAGCAATGGGACAGCTATGCTACTCAAGACAGATGGAGAGAAATTGGAGCATGTTTCTATGGAAAAAGTGAGCTATTCAAAAGCGGCACTATCCAATCCTGTCGCCGAGGACGCCAAGGACCGTAGAGGACGTTCCATGCGTGTGTGGGCGATATCTGACATTGCTTATCACGATGGGAAAGTCATGGTAAGTGGCTTGTCCAATGAGGAATTCAGCTCTACTTTCCGCAGTATTGCATTTCCTTTTAAAGACAAGCAAGTACATGCTTCTCTGGAAATATACCATGCTGCCCATGGCCGGTATGAGACCACTTCACCGATCAAAACGTTTATGCCTTTTGACTTAAATGGTAGCCCTCACATCGTAGCCAGCTACACTTGCACGCCGCTTGTCTTGTTTTCCATGAATGACATTAAAGCAGGGGAGCATACCAAAGGGCGAACCGTAGCTGAATTGGGTAATCGCAATACACCACTGGACATCTTACACATGCAACTAGGAGACGAATCCTACTTCTTAATGAATAATACGTCAAGACCTGTAATGAAGATTGCGGTTAGTGATGTAGCTGCTTATAAAGATTATTTAACCGAACCAGTTAAAGGTAATTCTGAGACAGCAGGTGTAGAATATACATCTCTACCTTATGTCAATGTCTTACAGATGGATAAATTCGGTGATCAAGTCTTGATGCTTCAACGTAAAGCGGATGGAGATCTAGCGCTATTTACTACTAAGAAGAATCGATTATAGTACGATAGCCTTCAGCGGTTCCGCCATGATATTGTGGTTTAAATCGCTGAAGGCTTTACTTTCTGCAAGCAGCCACTATGCCTACTATGCACGTAGTTTCTTTAAAATCAACATTTCTTCTCCTAATCTTTAGTCTACTTTGTGGACTCCAAATCCTCTATGGACAAACACAAGCTGGCATCTTATTCAAGCTGGTCGATAAGGAGCGTGCTATTTGGGAAGTAGAAGTCAGTGTGGAAGAGGGGCAAGCGGTTGTAGCTGACAAATTCGCCGTCTATTTAGCCGATGAATGGAAAGCCAAACATAGAGAAGGGCAAAGTATAGCGGGACGAAAAATAATAGTCAGTGACACGATCCTAGCTTTCCACCCCATCCTCCCTTTCAGTGAGGGCCTCACTTATGTAGCTACCTATCCTGGTTTAAACACGCTTACTTTCACCATTCCCACTCAAGCATATACACCCACAACCGTAGTGGCTATTTACCCAAATCGTGATACCATACCTGAAAATATCCTGAAGATGTATCTCCACTTTTCAGCTAAGATGAGTGTGGGTAAAAGCTATGTTAATCTGTGTATCACTAATGGGGCAGGAGATACTATTCCGCTGCCGTTTCTGGATCTCGATCCAGAATTATGGAATGAAAACAGCACACGCCTGACCTTATGGTTTGATCCAGGGAGAATAAAACGCGACTTGGTCCCCAATCAATTACTAGGAACCCCCTTAGAAAAGGGCCAAACTTATACTTTACATATTAGCCGTGAGTGGACCGATGCCGCAGGCCACCTATTAGATCGTACATTCCAGAAGTCATTTTATGTCAGCGAAGCAGATCGCTCCACACCGCTTCCTGATGATTGGGACATCCATACTCCTACCGCCCAATCTATGCAGCCGCTGATGCTCCAATGGGAGGAATCCTTAGATGAAGCACTACTCCGACGGGCTTTTTCCGTCTGGAATAAAGAGGGTCAAACTATAGCCGGTAACATTGAGCTCGGGCAATCGCAAATGAGCTGGTCCTTCTCCCCTGACTCGCCTTGGAAAAAAGGTACCTATAAAATCCGGATCAAGAGTAATTTAGAAGACCTAGCAGGCAACAACCTGAATAGGCCTTTTGATAGAGATTTAATGAAGAATCCTGGTGAAACGCCCGACACGCCATTTTACTGGCTGTCATTTGAAGTAAAATGACATAACACCTACCTCAAACCACTATTTCAGCCGCTTCCTCCAGTTGTAGAAAAGCCGCCAGCGCCTCGACACATTCCTCCCTCTCAAAGGCCCAATGGCTATAAGGCAAAGCAAAACTCTTGAGCCCTACCCGATCCAACATTTTCCATCGCGACATCGGTAGCGCCTTTTCATAATACCCAGGATGACCAATCAAATCTATACAATAGGTTTGTCCATCATTTACGATGACTAGATCGATCTCAACTCCCGCAATACCATAGTTTTTATAAATGGATTCGATCCCCCAATCCTTCAATAGCGTCACGATATCAGTCATAAAGTCATCTTCGGGCGCATGAGCATTGCTATGTTCTCGATGCTGTTCTTGCTCATTCACAAAATGTAGATAGCGGCCCAATAGATGCTGCGCCGGTAATTGCCTAGGGTCAAAAGATATAAAAAGATGTTGCGCAGCGCGAGCACGCGTAATACCCACATTAAAAACATCCTCTCTATTCAGATAGCGATACACACCAGCTGGGGTTTCTGTATCAATTGCAAAAGACAAAAACATCACATCGCGTTCTTCTCCCTGAAAATCAAAAGGAGTGCCTATCAATAGCTTATGTCGCACCAACTGAGACTCACTCAATGCCTCCTGTAGCTGTTTGCGAATAAAATCTACTTGATCCCTTAGCGGGGATATAATACCTATCGATTGACACAGCTTGGCAGAAAGTGGAGCTTCTGCTTCCGCGATATTTATCACCTTATTGATGAGTAATTCGGCTTCTGCTACATTGTGGCCTTGTTTTTCTCTTTTCCCAGCTGCCGAATGGATAAATACACATTGTTCCGCCAAAGTATCCGGCGTGGCCGTCATAATCTTCAACTGATTACTATAGAATTGCTGATTGCTAAACGAAATAATCCCGGGTAAACTTCTGAAATGCTCATCCAGCAAATAAACTTGATCTTGCTGGGTAATTGAATCTGATACCAGATCAAGAAGGCTTTTATCGCGATAAGCGAGCTTGTTTGCTGGAACATGACCAATCCCCAGTTGATTAGCCATCTGTGATTGTTGAGCGCGGGAGAGAAAGGAGATGTGCCGCAGTTGCTTGGGGTCTCCCACGATTACCGCTCGCTTCGCTCGCTGCAAGAGCGGAAGAGAGCTGGCAATATCACATTGACTAGCTTCATCTATGATAACCAGGTCAAATAATTCTTTTTTTAGCGGTAATACTCGATTTACATCTGCGGTATTGACCACCCAAATGGGCAAGGCATTGAGTACTCTGTCAAAATTAACTTTCTCGAATAAGGTCTCTTTCTCCTGCCCCGTTTTAGACTTTAGTGCTTGCAGGAAGGTATATAAGTCCGATCGATGCCGATTCAGTGCACGGTAGAGGCGATAAAGAAAACCCAATTGCAACAGCTCTTTACTCTGTCGATGCAAATGTTGCCAGTTTTCTTCTAATTTAAACCATAAATCCCACATAGGTAGTATGCCAGCCAGGCGGCGCTTTAGGATGTACAAACGCCATCGTTGCCACCAACTATCTAAGCCCGTCACTATCTTTTGTCCGTGATGTCTTTCATATTCTTCTCGCAGGCTTAGCATATTTTCTAATTTCCCGATCTGTCGGGTTCTTTGACTCAAGGCCGCTTCCTTTCGGTTCAAACTCCAGTCTGCCACCTTTTCTATCCCTAAACCATGTAGCCAATCCTGCATACGCCGTCGCAGGTGCTTTCGATAATCTTTCTTCCCGGCTCTCACCACGACGCCCTCTAGCCCCATATCCTGCTCTATCTTATCTGCGACAACATTCACGGCCTGTAGATTTTTAGCCGCGATTAGCACAGACTCACCTTTGCTCAATCGGTCGGCGGCGATAGCGGCGATGGTAAAGGATTTCCCGGTACCAGGCGGTCCGATAACGAGATTGATGTCATGTCGAGATACTTGTTGTAGAATATGCTGTTGGTTGGCACTGAGCGTCACTGGGAGGCGAATGGGATGTGGAACAAATGGTGTGGCTATCGTAGTAGCACTGGCGCTAGGAGTGAAACAACTGACAATAGGTTTAGAAAATGAGTTCTGATCCACAATATCTTGTAGCTCATTCAAAATACCCAATGATCCACTAGCCTTATCCATGATTCCAATACCCAAGGCTGGTAGTATGCGATAGCCTTGCCGCTGTTTTTTTACGGCGGTCCTAAGTTGCGACTCATCTAACAGTAGGGGATAAGCCGCTATTTCTTCCCTGGAAATAGTGGGAAAGTATTTCTCCAAAGTAGCTTCTATCAAGTGTAATTCATCAAAATCGATATACTCATTTGGCAAGTCTTGAATAAGCGATTCATATAGCCCTTGATCTACGTCCTGATCTTGTTTTAAAACGTCCACAAATGCCGGGTTGATCACAGCCTTATTCGCCTCTATAGATAAGTAATAGACTTCTTGCTCCATAAAAACAGTACAGGGATGCAAATAAAGGGGCGCTGCTACTTCTCTATTCTTACCCAATAATTTGGTGCGACCTACCAAGAAAAAGGAAGCACAATACAAGGTTTTTTCTTTACTGTGCAATTGCAGGTAAGTCGCTGCTTTTTTGCCCCAATCAGAAGGGACAGGCACCTGTACGTTTTTGCCTTCCAACAATTCCGCACTTTCTAGTAATAGGCTTTGGCTTACTTTATTGCTAAAGAAGTTGAGCAAATGAACCGCTCGATAATCAGCCTGGTAGCAAGATCTGTAGTATTGAATGATTTTAGGAAGAGCGTTTCGCATAGCTAGTGTTTTTAGGGTTTCTTTCTCATACGGTCTTCTCTCTTTATATGCTCCTTTTTTTAGAGATGTTGCTTCGTTTTTCGAGCGGTTGGGATGGAAATTCGACGAAAGCGTGCCTATGCTTGAAAGAATGATCTAAGGAAGTTAGCAATTAATGCCCTTAGATCATTTCTACCTCAAAGTCTAGTAATACGATGCCCTGATAAAGTAAGATATTCCTTCATCTCATTGGCCGTCATGCAAGAGTGGATAGGAAGAACCACCAGCATATCTCCTACTTCGTATCGCTCGAAGATGTCTGGCTGAACGGTCAATGTTCCATGCTCTTGCGAAAGCGCAGAGACATAGTTTTGTCCATTGGGTAATTGCCAGCCACTCGTTCCCTCTTCTACTAAATGGCCATAATAAGTTGTTTTTCCATCAAGAAGCATTGATTGATCTTTAGCAAAATGTACCCCTCCACCATATACAATCAATTGATGACGATCGGGATGCTTCGCCACGACGGGGCATGCTAAGGCCACCGCGATCTGATCCAATCGACAAGCGCCAATCCGCCATTGCGCTAAATCATAGAAAACAAAATTGCCAGGTCTTATTTCATCCACTCCTTCAAATTGATCTTCCCAACTACAGGTCGGGGTATCACCTACCGATAACAGCAACTGCGGAAAACGATCTTGGTATTTGGTCCGTAGTGGGCGAATAGCCGAGAGACTTTCTTCGTGGACCTGATGGATGGCCGCTTTCCCTCGCACCTTATAACTATGCCCAGCATGTCCTAAAAATCCGATAAAATTTAATAGCTCTACTCCTTCTATAGCAGACAGTATAGCATCGATTGTAGTAAAATCTTGTGGATCAAGCCCCGTTCGATGGTATCCAATATCAATCTTGATAAAAGCATTCACTGAATGGCTCAGCTTATCCGATAGGTATTTGACACTCTCGACATTTTCGATCAATAAATTGAGTTGTATGTCACTCGCCAACCGATTGATCAGATCTATTTCACGTACATTTACGGGAAACGCAACTGTTATATCTTTCCATCCATCTGCCGCGAAATATTCAGCCATCTGAAGAGAAGAAACGGTGATTTTATCTACTCCTTCCTCCTTATACCATTGTCCAATCTCTTGGGACTGATGAGTTTTAAAATGGGGACGAAAAGCAACCCCTGCTTGTTGGGCCGTACCAAGCATTTTTCGAATATTCTGCCGGCATTTTTCTTCGTCCAGCAAAAGCGTGGGCACACTAAGTGTGTCAAGGATCGAGGATAGTTTCATACTGTAAAAAAACGAAAAAATAACTACTCACTACATAGTCTGTCTCTTATACACATCTCCGAGCCCACGAGACCGAGGCTGATCT
>CAJXUM010000118.1 GCA_913060855.1 uncultured Lewinella sp.
GCTCGGAGATGTGTATAAGAGACAGGGACGGTGATAGCCAATAGGCATAAACGCCTTCATGTTCGTATCGTCAATTTTGGCTTCTCGCCAAGCCTTTTTCCGCTCATCACTAATCTTACCCCTTTGATCACCAGGCATTCCGGGTCGAATGTGTTTCGCTACATCAAATACATGGTCGGCAGGCGCGGCAACATGCCATTTACCAGACATGTAAGTATCATAGCCATTGCCCGCCATTATGCGTCCCCAAGTGTTGGCTAATGCCGTGGAGTCTTTAGCACGCCATCGCTTGTCCTCTTTAAGCGCTGACCAAAGATATTGTCCAGAGATGATCATCGATCGTGAGGCAACACAAATAGCACCATTCCATCCCCCCATATTATAGGTATGCGTAAAGGTGGTGCCAGCTTGGGCAAGGCGATCCAGGTTTGGTGTATGAACCTCTTTATTCCCCAATACACTGATGGCTTGGTAGCTCAAATCATCTGCGAAGAGAAATACAATATTAGGCGCTTCGGCGGTACCCTCGCCCGCGGATGAATCACTTGATTCGGTACAGGCAGATAGGATCAGCGACAAGCCAAATAGGAATACATATTTTTTCATTATTCTTCTTTTGAGTTAATAGACTTTTCATTGGGCCAGGCGACAGCCAATCCCGTCGACTTATGCGATGGCATCTGCGCCTCCACCGCTTGCAAATGATTCGTTAAAACCTCAGCTAATTCTTTGAGTTTCTCTACTTCTGAGCTTACCAAGTTATTCTGCTCTCCAATATCTTCTTTAAGGTTAAATAGCTCAAAGCTTTCATCGACATGGTAATAAATCAACTTCCAATCTCCTTTTCGTACGGCACTAAATGCGCCTATTCCTGGACCTGAAGGGCCCCATTCGTTGGGATAATGCCAAAATAGCGGTCGTGTCTGTTCCCCTGTACTTGGTTCTTGCAGGAGGCTGACAAAGCTCTCACCATCCAATGTCTGAGGTATCTGGTAATCATCAATACCCGCCATTTCTAGAATGGTCGGATAAAAATCTTCGATGATCAAATAGTTGTCGTTTTGTGATTGAGCAGGGGTTACACCTGGCCATTTCACCAGCATTGGTTCTCGAATCCCTCCTTCATGCACCGAGCCTTTTCCACTCGACAAAGGTTTATTATGGGTATGAGGCTGGCCGCCACGCGCCAAGGCACTCAATCCACCATTATCCGACATAAATAAGATAATCGTATTATCATCCACTTTCTTTTCTTCTAGGAAATCCATCAAATCCCCTAAGCATTTATCCATTCCCTCTACCATGGAGGCATAGCGGGCTTCAATCGTATCCAATCCAGCTTCCAAGTAAGATTCAAAAAAACGAGGATCGGCGGTGATCGGTGTATGCACCGTATACAATGACATGTAGAGGAAAAAGGGCTGTTCTTTGGCTAGTGGGAGTGCTAAGGCAGCTAGGGCCTCCTCTTTTAGTGCTTCGGTCAGAAAGATATCTTCCCCATGGTATTTTTCCAAACCAGGTACTGGCCAGGGCGAATCCTTGAAGGCCTCCGTATTTCCAAAATTTTCTTTACCATAATAACTCTTGGGTGCACCCGCCGCATGCCCCCCAATATTAATCTCAAACCCCAAATTGAGCGGGCTCTCTCCGGGTGTGCCAATCGCGCCAAAATGGGCTTTACCCGCATGGACGGTATAATAACCGGCTTCTTGCAATAATTGGGGATAGGAGGTAGCATATACGGCATGCTCTATGGTAGAGTCAGGACTTAGGCCATTCACATTCCAGTGCGGAAACTGAAGGCTAGCATGATTCGTTTCCATTGGTTGTAATCGATCTTTGTGCAAGGTCCAATTGGTGACCCGATGGCGTGCTGCATTCATTCCAGTCATCAGACTGATACGTGTAGGCGAGCAAACAGGAGTGGCATAAGCCTGGGTAAATTTCATACCCTGCGCCGCTAGTCGTTCCATATTAGGGGTACGATAACGATCATTAAAGGCAGTCCGCTCTGTCCAAAAAGGAACAGAGGTATCTTGCCATCCCATATCGTCTACTAGAAACAGGAGAATATTAGGCGGAGGGGCTACTTCATCTGCTGGTCCCTGACAAGCTGATAATACAATAAGAAAAACGGCAAGGATAGGATACTTGTTCATTTAGTTGGCTTACGTCTTGTTACTTGACGAAGTTAGCTAAATTCTAGAAAAATCTTACCCTAATAACTCGTTTCATCCAATTTCACCTTGCCCCGGAAGGTCCAAAACACAAAAGCGGTATAACTGAGTACCAATGGCGCTCCAATCGCAGCAATAGTCAGCAAAATACTCAGCGATTTCTCGGAGGAAGCCGCATTATAGATGGTGATACTATTAGCTGCATCCAAAGTGGATGGAATGAGGACGGGATATAATTCTATCGCGACGATAGCCAATGAAAAACTTACGGTCAGAGCCGAAAACAAAAAAGCGGATCTGTACTTCGATTTATTGACCAATCGCGGAATATTGGCAATCGTCAGAAAGGTTAAAAGCGGGAATATAAAAAGGATAGGTACTTCCTTAAATCTATCGGACAAATGCGGGAAGTAGATCAATGTATAAGCCGTGGTAATCACAAACATCAGGATAAAGAAAATAATGGCCCGGCGCAGCAGCAATTTCAACTTCGTGAATAAACGTCCTTCTGTTTTCATAGTGAGGTAAATTGCCCCATGCATCATAAAAAGTGAAAGGGTTGTCACGCCTAGAATAATGGCATATGGGTTGAAGAAATTCAGCCAGTTACCCGCAAATTCATAATCTGCTCCGATCTCAAACCCTTGCAATACATTCCCTAATATGATGCCTAAAAGAATAGATAACATAATACTCGATAGGCTATAGGTAATATCCCAAGTCTTTCGCCACCAAGCCATTTCTTCCTTGCTCCGAAATTCTATGGCCGTCGCTCGAAATATGATAAAGGCCAGAAACAGCATAAATGGAATGTACATGCTTGAAAAAAGTGTGGCATATACAACTGGAAAACCCGCAAATAAAGCCCCGCCTCCAATCACTAGCCATACTTCATTGCCGTCCCATACGGGCCCAACTGCATTCAGCGCAATACGCCTACTTTTTTCTTTTTTGAGAAACAAATGCCAAGCACCTGCACCTAAATCAAATCCATCCAAAATCGCATACCCGCTAAAAACACCTCCTACCACTAGAAACCACAAAGTTGGATAATCTAAACCGAGAAATGTTGCCATATGCTTTGGTATTTTTTATCGTATAAATTAGAAGTAGTAAACCGGAATAACCCAGGTTCTAATTTTTCTTTTTCCACTATTTATTTTTCTTTTCAACCTTCCATTCCTTCCACCATTCCTTCCTGTTTCGGACGATGCTCTTGCAATGTCCCTTCCACTGGTCCATGCTTTATCTTTTTATTCATCATGTAGAGAAACAAGGCCAAGAGTAAACTATAAATAAAGGAAAAAAGAATCAGAGAAAAGAGGACTTGATTGGCCGTCACGGCTTTGGACAAGGCATCTGAAGTGCGCAATAAACCATACACCACCCAGGGTTGGCGCCCCATCTCGGCTGCAAACCAGCCGGTCTGATTCGCAATCTGTGGCAGGATAACAGCCCAAACGAACACCCACATGAGCCAGCGTTTCTCAAACAACTTACCTCGCCACCATTGCCAACCGGCATAGAGTGACAAGGCAATCAAGAACATGCCTATCGCAATCATTATATGGTAAAACTGAAAGATAGCATTGACGGCACCAGGCCTTTCATCTTCTGGAAAAGCATTGAGACCTTTCACTGGTTCTTTAAAATCGCCGTGTATCAAAAAGCTCAAGCCACCAGGTAAACCGATTCCTGTAACCGTTTGACTCTCTTTGTCCACCCAACCCAAGGCATACATATGGGCCGGCGCCAAGGTATCAAAATGGCCTTCCATTGCTGCTAATTTAGCTGGCTGATTATGCGCTACCCCATCGGCCGACCGATGCCCTATAAACAACTGTAACAGACTCGAGACCATAGCTATACTAAGGGCGATCTTAAACGCCCGTTTCGACAACTCTACATGTCTATTTTTCAATAAGTAATAAGCATGCACACTAAGCACCAAAAAAGTACCGGCCAGAAAAGCTCCGATCCAGACATGCAATAAACGATCTACACTAGAAGGGTTAAAAACCATCGCCCAAAAATCAGTGATTTCTGCGCGAGCATGTATACCTTCTCCCACAACATGATAGCCCGCTGGGGTTTGCTGCCAAGAGTTGGCCACCACAATCCACACCGCCGAAAACATAGACCCCAGCCAAACACCCACTGTGGCAATAAAATGAACCCGAGGACTTACCCTGTTCCACCCAAAAAGGAGAATACCCAGGAAACCACTTTCTAAAGCAAAAGCAAAAATACCTTCCGCTGCCAAGGCACTCCCAAAAATATCGCCTACATAGCGAGAATAGGTAGCCCAATTGGTGCCAAATTCAAATTCCATAACAATACCCGTCGCCACACCTATACCAAAGGTAACGGCAAAAATTCGGGTCCAAAAACGAGCTAATTGCTCGTACTGCTTATTTCCAGTGCGCAGATAGGCCCCCTCGAAAAAGACCATGACCAGTCCAAGACCGATACTCAAGGGCGGGTAGATGTAATGGAAAGCAATCGTGAAGGCGAATTGTATTCGAGCCAAAATTTCAACATCCATAAGCTACTTTTTTATCAAAGAATGCTTTAAACTTTTTCAGCCATCGTTCTCACTTTTTCATTCATTCATCTTTCATCTCTTCCTTCTCCTCTCCAATTCTTCACCAATCACCCTCCCTACTACTTCCAAATGCCCACGACCTCGAAATACCTTCTGCATAAACCAGAGACCAAGGAAGTAAAAAACGAAGGACAAAGGAAACAACAAGGCTATCGCCAAGGCTAAAATAAGCCATTTTAGCCAAAGCAGCAGCAAAGCCAATACAATCCATATTGGTGATACCGCTACCACTAACATCGTTATTTGTTGGAAAAACTGAAACAGGGTATTTTTGACTTCCCACTGCCCTCGGAGTCGTAATAAGTGAGGAGTCGTAAAAAACTCCGGACCGGTGTCTGACAGCAGATTGAGTTCATCTTCAGCCTGTCGTTCAAACAATTCGAGAATGCCTTTGAGACTTCGGTCCGGCATAAGCTACTACTGGTTGATGTGTTATCTGAATAACAGATAATATTCCCGATAGATGCCACCGTTTTGTGATATTAATGTCATTTTTCCACGGCACAAAACCTTAGGATGCCACCCCCTCCGCCGCTTTGGGATCATATTTCACATTGAAATGAAGCCAAACAGAACGAGAAGCCCGAAAGATGTACACAAAAATAATCGCACACACGAGTAAGAGCAAAGCAAATGAAGCTGCCGTACTCCAACCCAATACCCAGTGAAAAATGGCTACAAAGCCCAAGCAAAACCATCCCATAAAGATATAGGAGATAAACATCGCTCCGTAGTAGAAGCCAGGCTCTGGCATGAAGTTTTCGTTACAATGGTCACACCTGTCTCTCATATCAAAAGGCTTGTCAAACGAAAAACTACCCGTTTCAAATTGTGTTCCGGTATGACATTTTGGGCACTTTAGATTGAGTGCGTTCCTGATACGGCTCATAAACTATATTTTAAATGTACTCCCCTTTGAGGAGTCTAATATATGTAAGTAGGAAGCAACGCTCATATCCTATACTAGCTTTTTAAGCGCGATCATCGTTCCCAGGTGCATACTTTCATGCATGTTGTTGAAAATGATGGCTTGCTCTACACTTTCTAAAGTAACACCAAAACTAGTAGGATAAGTTTTATAGGCCCCAAAATGATTATTTTGATAATCTACTCTGGCGACATCAGCTGTTATATTTAACTGCTGGATCAAGAAATCGATCTCCTCCTGACTCACCGGTCCTTCTGGGCGCGATCCCTTGCGATAGCGCTCAATGTATTCATTATCTATTCGGCAATTCGTACCCGATAAACGATAAACCAATAGCTGTTGTGTTACAATAATGTGGCCTAAATTCCAGGCTAGATTATTGGAAAAATGAGGCGGCACTAGATTCAGGGCATCCAGGCTTAGGCCTTCGATCTGCTTTAAAACGTTATTCCTTGTGATTTTCTGTAATGCGAAATGTTCGTTCATTTGTACTCAACTTGGTGAAAAGAAGGGTAAAGATAGGCTTTAGTGCCTACTTTTTCTGAGCGATGAGGTGTAGACTTCAGAAGTTTTTCTTAGTTCCATTCAAAGCAACTTCTGAAGTCTAGTTGGACGAGTACAAGCTTTCTACTCATCCAATACCGCCCTAAAAATCAAATACCGAGGCAAGTTCTTCCTGCGTTCATATTCGCTGCGTTCCTGAAAATGAATCGCCTCCGGCTCTCCTTCCCGCAAATGCGTTACCGTAAATCCCATTGTCGTCAACAATTGAAAATAAGTAGCGATGGTGCGATGATACTTGATCACGGTCCCGCCCATCCACTGATGATCTCGAGGGCCAGTCTCAAAATACTGGGCAACCTTCCATCCCTCCTTCTTACTCCCCGCGTCTTGCTTCCCCATCATTGCAGTCATGACCGGATGTTCAACAGAAAAAATCAGCACCCCTTTAGTTTTGAGCGCTTGATGAATCTTTTTGATGATAGCATCTAAGTCTTCTACATAATGAAAGACCAATCGAGCCATCACCAAATCGTAGGAATTCATAGTCCAATCAAAAGATTCTACACTAGCGGTTTCGAAAATAACTCTCTCTGCACTGATCCGTTTTCTGGCTGCATCGATCATCTTTTCAGAGGGGTCAATACCAATGTAAGATTTCACTCCTTGATCGAGCAAATACCGTCCCATATCTCCAAACCCGCAGCCTAGATCCAGACTATCCATTCCTGCCGGATCACCTATCAGCTCCTCTATAATAGGGCCTTCAATCACGGCATTGGGATTATCCGGCTTGCCGCGATGTTGGATATACTGTTCATAAATACCCGCTTGATCGTAAAAATCTTGGCCTTTTACTTTATGCATAGGTAGTAGCGTTTAAGCTGCATTATTTATTCTCAAACCCAGCTGGTGCAGGGCCATGATCATAGCTCAATACCCGCGCCATTTTCCAGTAACCTTCCTTGTACTGCCAGAGGTGGGTAAATCGCGCCAAGCCATCCAAGAATTCCTCTTTCCCGGTCGGTACGACATAAAACAGGTGCTTGCCACTGATGATCGCCCCATATTGGCTCATCGGAAATACCTCTACGGTCCCTTTCACTGCTTCCCGACGCAAATGCATATCTGGATTGCCGCACAAGCCCGTACGAAGTCCTTCTAATAAAACTTCTTTGGTCTCTGTAAGCCCGCCTTTGTCATGGTAAAATTCAATATCATCTGTCAAAAATTCGCCCATTTTATCGGCATCGCAAGTATTATAGGCTTGCCAAAACAGGCTGTCTAGATGTAGGATAACTTGGTGAAGTTCTTCCTCCGTTTCCGGCATCGGGTAAGTGGATTGGGCGGCAATAGGTAGGATAGATAAGGCTACAAAAGCCAGCACAAGGCTAAATTTAATCTTAGATCTCATTTTTTTTGAATTGAATGGTGATTAGAATAATCCTCCACTTCCAATTCATTTTATTCCTTTTCTTGATATGAATATAGACTCAAATCGTGTTAATCAAAAGATTTCACGAAGATCTGCCTGCAATACTAGACCAATGGGCTTTCTTTTCCGATTAAGCGACTTAGACTTCTGAAGTTTCCCTAGTCCCGCCAGAAGAAACTTCAGAAGTCTTGCTCCGATTTTATAGCCAATAAGATAATCAAGAAATAAATAGAAAAGAAGGCCTCAAGCCAAGGCCAAAAACAAGGAAAGAAAAGTGGGTGCCCAGAACAGGATTTGAACCTGCACGTCCATAAAGAACACTAGCCCCTCAAGCTAGCGCGTCTACCAATTCCGCCACCTGGGCATTTGTAGCATGGGGCAGTAAAAACGGTTTTTACAAGTAAAAATCGACTATTTCTCTGCGCCTCATATGCTATAACCTCATTCCTTTCGAATAAGGTTCCGCAAATATAGAGGCAATTTGGAATTATTCAAATTGGTAGAGCTAAAAATACTTGATGAGTCGGAACTGAGCGAAACTATCATCCCGGAATAAGGCCAAAAACTCAGTCGGGGCAATATTATCGAGGATTCGGGCTTCTAGCTCTACTTTCCAGGAATTTCCTAGGCGGCGACTGGCCTCCAAGCTGAGGAGTCGACTGCTCTTGTTCAAATCGAAAATGCCACCCAACAATAAGGAGGTACTCTGGGCATCATTCAGGGCGATGCGCATGCCCGCAAAAATGTCATTGTCCTGGCCATTCAAGGCCAATTCGCCTCGACTATCATAGAGGTATTCAGCGACCAGGCCGATATCTAAGCCTTTCCCATTGATATTCCCGAAAGTGTATTCCAAGCCGCCAGCTAGGGCGAAGATCGCGTCCTGTAAACTGTTTTCTCGCCACATGGATTCCAGTTTCCACAACACAGGTCCGGTCGTGGCTTGTAAGTCTAGGCCTAATTGATGATTAATGGGATAGACCAAATCAAAGCCTGCATTTTCGGCATCGGCTAAGAAGACGGGTTCACGCCCCGTCCCGTAGAAGTAGGACAAGCCCATATCAAATATCCCGAAGCTATTAGACCAGCGCAGCGCTAGATCGGGATGCCATCGCTTGGCAGTACTCTCGTAGCGAAAGTCCTCATCGGTGAGCAAGAAGGGAGGACGCAGACGGCCTTTTTCTCCCGGAAATTGTCGTTCTCGAAAATAGGGCAAGACGAAGAAGTCCAAGATACCAATGTTGGTCAGATAGGAAAGGTGCACCATCGGCTGTCCCAATTTTGCCTCTCCATCAAAGCTCTCCACCTGATCCGTTTGATTAATCACATCTACCAAGTGAGCTGACTCCGTCACGCCCCAGAAAATTTTCTTCATCCCCACACTCAATTCCCAATCTCGCTGTACCCACTGCCAGTATAATTCTCGGACATCGAAATGCGTACGCTCCCGATCCTTATCCAATCGGAAAAAGGTGGTAAAACGTACACTTTGTTTCCCCTCCTCCCATTCTACATAATATTCTTGTTGCAAAGCGATAGAAGGATAATGCTGTTGCTGCCCCTCATACGCTCCTTCCTTAAAATAATAGCGATAGTCTCCAATGATTTCTAGCTTCAGATCCTGGTATAGATTTGGGTCCTCAGCATTAAATTGTGCTTGCAGCTGGGGGGTGCTGAGGAAGAGTAGGATGAATAGGGTGAAAACAGATGGCTTAGTATACATGATAAGTGTGTGAATGATATGGAAAAGGGATGAGCAGCAGCCAATGTGGCAAACATGGGGCATCTTCAACATTGCGCATGGATTGTTGCGGGTTGGATGACTCCTATTTGCCAATTGGATGCTGCTTGGTCGCACTGCTATAAGGAAACAAGCGTTCTTTAACGTCCTGCGCGTTTCAAGCTATTTTGCGTAAAATCAGTATCGGTCAAGCCGACGCCAAATTGATAATTCTTGAATTCCAGTAGGGTTTCTTTTCCCGTTTGGTGATTGACCATTTTAAATTCTCCGGCGCGCCAGTGCTTACTCAGGTATTGCTGGTAGCGATTATAGGTAAGCGTTTTGAGTAAGGCATTTTTACGATCGTAAAATTCGATTTTTTCCAAGCGGTAGTCCTTCCCCTTATTGTACCAGACAAGCTGACGAGCATAGCCAGATTTGGCATCTACGGGTTTGCGTTCTACGACGAGTGTATTTTCTCCGTTGAAGGTGGCGTTCTTTAGGAAACTATAGGTGTACTTTTCAATTTCCTGAGAAGACAGGTCTTCATAAGCAAATTCGCTGCCCATAAATGGTCCAGATTTGTTGTCTGAACTAATTCGCTTCACCCTTTTCAAAGCGGGGAGATAGAGCCATTGGTCATCTGAGCCTACCTTATGGGTAAAGGTGAGGGTAGCAGTTCCCTGTACATCGCGTGGGCTGTTAAACACGATCATACTTTTGTCCCCATCGGCGGTCAATTCTAAGGTTTCATTCTTCATGTAGCGGGTACTCGTTTGCCCATTCTTGTTTTTCAACGTCATGGTCAATTCAACCGATACACTTTCGAATCCTTGATCGGCTTTGTCCGCAGCGACAGCAATTTCTTTGCCTTTATCCGCATTATTTTGTGCAGATATCCCTTGAGTGGCTAGCAACAAAATGACGGCTAGCATTAATTTTAGCGTTTTCATGTTCTAAAGCTGTCTCTTATACACATCTGACGCTGCCGACGAAGAGGATAGTGTA
>CAJXUM010000119.1 GCA_913060855.1 uncultured Lewinella sp.
CTTCGTCGGCAGCGTCAGATGTGTATAAGAGACAGGTAAACGGATTATCCTCTCTTTCCCATCACGGACCTTTAAAAAAATAAAACATGTGTAATCAACATAAAAAGCAAAAACCAAATGGAAGGTATGGTAGTGCCCTGGAACATGGTGCTGCGCATACGCATGACCACAATAGTTGGAGCCGGCGTACATTTATGAAAAACATGGGTATCGCAGGCAGTGTCTCCATGTTATTGGGACAGACGCCGCTAACGGCTTTATCCGCCTCACCGCTAGGCATGGCGCTCAATGCTGCTAACTCGGATAATATCTTAGTCCTGATTCGCTTCAAAGGCGGGAATGATGGCCTCAATATGATCGTTCCCGTGTTTGACTATGGAACCTATAAAAACTATCGCCCTACCATTGCTATTCCTGAAAATCAACTCATCAACCTCAATGATAGTTTTGCAATACCTAGCACGATGTCGGGTATTCAAAATATGTGGGAGAGCGGTGCGATGAAAGTAGCTAATAGCGTGGGCTATGAAGATCAAAACCTCTCTCATTTTCGATCAACAGATATCTGGTCTTCTGCCAGCGATTCCAATGTGTTGGATGCCAGCGGATGGTTGGGAAGATTATTGGATAGGCAATTTCCTGACTTCGTGAGTGACCCGCCTACCGAACCACAGGCTATTCAAATCGGAGGATCTGGGACAGTGACTTTCAATAATGAAGAGGGCGTGAATATGGGGGTGATTGTTAATGATCCCGAAGAATTATTCCAAATCGCTCAAAATGGAGAACTTTACAATGCCGTGGATGTTCCGGAGTGCTATTATGGGGAACAACTGAGTTATGTCCGAACGGTAGCCAATAGTACTTTCCGTTATGCCGAAATCATTGCGAATGCTTATGATTCAGGGGCTAATTCCGTAGAATATGGTCCCAATCTTGGTGAACAATTGGCGTTAGTAGCTCGCTTGATAAAAGGCGGACTAGGAACAAAGCTCTACATGGTGACCCTGGATGGCTTTGATACACATGCCAACCAAAATGGATCGCACCCCTTTCTCATGGCCAACCTGGCTAATTCTGTACAGGCATTCTACGAAGATTTAGCAGCGGCAGGTTTGGCGCATCGAGTATTAAGTATGACCTTCTCAGAATTTGGTCGACGAATAGAGCAAAATGCATCTGGAGGAACTGATCATGGAGCAGCCGCTCCTCTGCTGCTATTCGGCGAAGGCTTGAATGGGAATGGCTTTGTCGGCGCAAATCCCAATTTACAAGACTTGGACAATGTTGGGAATCTCAAATATGACTTGGATTTTAGACAAATCTATAGCACCGTATTAGAAAACTGGCTCTGTATAGACCCCAACCTAGTGGATGAGGCATTAGGCCGTAGTTTTGATCGATTACCTGGCCTAGGTTTGACCTGTCAAAGCCCGACGGCCACCAATAGTTACCAAGCGACGGTCCTTCAACATCGAGCGTTATACGATCAGGGCCGAGTTGTGATAGAATACACCATTCCAGAATCGATGCCTGTCAAGGTGCAAATCTTTGACATACTGGGCCGCCCCGTAGAAACCTTATTTGACGGCTATCAAATGGCAGGAACCCATAAGCATAGCTTTCAAACTTGGGGGAATAGGTTGACCTCGGGTATCTATGTCTATCACATTACCGCAGGCCGTCAAGGCTATAGCAATAAAATACGGATTGCACGCTAATAAAATCCAGCTATAAAGTAGATGTTTGAAGTTTGTCTTGGTTTGGCCAAGGCAAACTTTTTATTTTGTGTAATCGGGAGCAATAATTTCTAAGAGAATTTAGTTCGATTTATACCATGCGAATTCATTTTGAAATTGATACAAAAAAATGGAGTGCTGACCTGAGTCAACCACTTGATATTTCTATACCCATACAAGAAGGCTTAGCTAACCCTAACTGCTTTTATGCGCCTTTATCTACTTTTTCGCCTGTCATCGCTGGAGACTTCATTGGATCTACTGGGAAAGGTGGGCCCGTTAATTTCTTGACGATACAGATGAATCCGCATGGGACAGGCACACATACAGAATGCGTTGGCCATATAGCTGATTCCTCCTATACGATCAATCAGAGCTTAGGCGAATTTCATTTTGTGGCTAAACTGGTGAGCTTATACCCTATGCGACAAGAAAATGGTGATCGCATGATAGAGCGAGCACAATTAGAAACAGTGTTACGGGAAGGGGAAGCAGAAGCCTTGATTATTCGCACCCTTCCCAATGGTGATTGGAAACGGAGTCATTCCTATTCAGGAACCAACCCGCCCTACATTCATCAGGCTGCTATGACCTACCTAGTAGAATGTGGGATACAGCATTTGTTGGTTGATATTCCCTCGGTAGATCGAGAAGAAGATGGAGGAGGGTTGTTGGCACATCGTGCTTTTTGGATATATCCCGACAATGTGCGTGAAAATTGCACCATTACCGAGTTAATTTACGTAGATGACAAGATCAAAGATGGGATTTTTTTGTTAAACCTCCAGATCGCTAGTTTCGAAATAGACGTGAGTCCAAGTAAACCGGTTTTATATCAAATTGAAGTGCCTTAAGAAGAATAATGTCGACTTTCAAATCTACATATTACTCCAAAATATACCGAGACTTTAAAGCACTCGATGAGAGAGCTTTTCGTGATATGGTCCGTTTTTATGAAGAGAGGGAGGATGATATTAAGCGACTAGATTTTGGAGAATTCTTTGAGTTGTTGATTGCTTATGTAGATGCATTGTTCGAAATAGGCTCCTATCGAAAATATCTTCTTTTGGTAGATTATGCCATAGAATGTAGCGTAGAGTATAATATTCAGTATCTCGATAATCGGGATATCTTTTATCACCTGCTTTTTCGCAAGGCGGCATCTTTGTACAATACATTGGCTTATGACAAGGCCGATTACATTCTACGGGAATTGATCCGAATCAACCCTGAGAAGGAAGAAGTGAGTCAGTTCTTGAAAAAGTGTCTACGAAAAACGAACCCTGCGATTGTTCGGCATTCTCGTGCAGCTAGTATTCTGCTGTTTCTTTTGGCCGCAGTTGTGATTTGTATAGAAGTCTTATTTGTTCGCCCTTTTATGGGAGAGTGGACGATGAGTATAGAGCTTACTCGAAATCTGATTTTTGTGACGGGCTGTACTATCCTGATTAGTGGGGCGTTGATTCATCATTGGCGAACGGGCCAAGAAGTAAACGATTTTGTTAGGGCTGCATTAGAAAAAAAGGTTTGATCTTTCCCTCTATATTATCTATTTATTAAATATTTGAGACCTCCCTTCGATACTGCAACATTAGGCAGTGAAAAACGTTTAGTCACCTATAAAATTCCTTTAAAATTAGCGCTTTTGGGGGCAAAGTAGTAAAATTGCAACTTGAACCCATAGTGCGGAGTATTTGCAAGAACCGCATCCTTAGAGCCAGTAAAATCTAGTGGCTGGACGATATTTTTTAATCTTTTAAACCTACAAACCAGTGAAACCTACACTATTAATTCTAGCAGCCGGAATGGGAAGTCGCTATGGTGGCCTCAAGCAAGTAGACGCAGTGGGACCGGCAGGAGAAACTATTATCGAATATTCGATTTATGATGCGATAAATGCTGGATTCGGGAAAGTTGTATTTGTGATCAGAAAAGAAATCGAAGTACCCTTCAAAGAGAAAATAGGAAGTCAATTTGAGGGTAAAATTGCGATTGAATATGCCTTTCAAGAGTTCGATAGCCCTATAGAAGGTATTTCGGAATTTCCAGAACGCCTTAAGCCTTGGGGGACAGCCCATGCCGTATTAGTAGCGGATGGATTGATCAACGAACCTTTTGCCGTTATCAATGCCGATGATTATTACGGTATTGATGGATTTAAATCAATGGCCAACTTCTTGATCAATGATTGTACGCCGAAGACTCAGTCTATGATAGGTTATGTGATTAGCAATACCTTATCTGACCATGGTACTGTTAATCGAGGCGTAGCGGCGATGGATGATCATCATATGCTTACAGCAGTTAATGAACGATTGAAAATCAAACGCATCGACGGTGTGATTCACTATGATGGTGATGATGGCCAACCTCATCCACTCAAGGATAAAGATTTAGTCTCTATGAATTTCTGGGGTTTCCACCCTTCTCTATTCGAAGATATTCGCAAGGACTTTATCCAGTTTGTCGCTGATCAGAAAGATCACCCCAAAGCAGAATTCTTCATTCCACTATTTGTCGATAACTACATCAATAGTGGGCGAATCGAAGTGAAAGTTTTGGTGAGTGAAGACCGTTGGTACGGAGTTACTTATCAGGAAGATAAGCCGATTGTGCAAAAAGCCTTTTCTAAGTTGGTAGCGGAAGGACGCTATCCTGCGCCTTTATGGGGAGCTAAAGTGGCGAATGCTTGATCTGGCTCTCACGGGGTGAATAATGAGAACACCCTCGCTTTTTCAAGGGGTGAATAACTCACCCCTTGAAAGAAGCGAAGCTTATAAATCAAACTTAATTCCTTGCGCCAAAGGCACACCTTTACTGTAATTGATCGTATTAGTTTGTCGGCGCATATAGGCCTTCCAAGCGTCTGAACCGCTTTCTCGCCCGCCACCGGTTTCTTTTTCTCCACCGAATGCACCGCCAATTTCAGCGCCACTCGTTCCTATATTGACATTGGCAATACCACAATCTGAGCCTGCGCTAGACAAAAAGGCTTCGGCCTCACGGATGCTATCCGTCATAATAGCTGAGGATAATCCCTGCGGTACACCATTTTGCAAGGCTATCGCTTCTTCCAGCGTGCTATATTTGATCAAATATAAGATAGGAGCAAAAGTCTCATGCTGAACGATACTGAAATGGTTTTCCACTTCTGCAATGCAAGGCTTCACATAGCAACCACTGCTGTAAGTGTCTCCTTCTAGAACACCACCTTCTACCACAAAACTTCCGCCTTCTTCTACTACTCGACCAAGGGCAGTTAAGTAATTGTCGACAGATTGAGTATCAATCAATGGACCCACATGCATGTTTTGATCTAGTGGATCTCCAATGCGTAGTTGTTTGTAGGCAGTCGCTAACTTTTGCTTGACCTCCTCGTAAATACTATCGTGGATAATCAATCGTCTAGTCGTCGTACAACGTTGACCCGCTGTTCCTACCGCACCGAATACCGCACCAGTAAGTACCACTTTAAGGTCGGCGTTAGGAGTGACAATAATCGCATTATTTCCACCAAGTTCTAGCAAGCTTCTACCTAACCTTCCTGCTACGGTAGCTGCAACAATTTTGCCCATTCTAGTACTGCCTGTTGCAGAAATCAAAGGCACTCTAGCATCTTGTGTCATGAATTCTCCGACACGATAGTCACCATTGATCATACAACTGACGCCCTCAGGAACTTCATTTGCTTTCAAGACTTCTTGCAGGATGTTCTGACAAGCCACGCCACAAAGCGGTGTTTTTTCAGAAGGTTTCCAAACGCACACATCTCCACAAACCATGGCAATCATGGCATTCCAAGACCAAACAGCCACTGGGAAATTGAAAGCAGAAATGATTCCGACAATTCCCATTGGGTGCCATTGCTCATACATGCGGTGACTAGGACGTTCCGAGTGCATGCTAAGTCCATATAATTGACGAGACAAGCCTACGGCAAAATCACAGATGTCAATCATCTCCTGTACTTCTCCCCAACCTTCTTGCAAACTCTTACCCATTTCATAGGAAACCAATCGCCCCAGGGCATCTTTGTGTTTTCTAAGCGCTTCGCCATATTGTCGAACGACTTCTCCTCGTTTGGGAGCGGGTATTTGTCGCCAAGCCAAGAAGGCTGCTTGAGCCGTTTCAATGACTTGATCATACTCTGCTCTAGTGGTCTGGCTAACACTGCCAATCAAGGCGCCGTCTACCGGAGAGTGAGAGGAAATGTATTCTTTCGAATCAATAGATTGCAGTCCTGTACTGGTACCTGCATTATGTTTTTCCAAGCCGAGCTGGGCTAAAAAATCTTTTTCCATGGTGTTTCTGATGAATAGACTAGCTGTTTAGGAGTTTTCTGACAGGCGGTTAGGCTGCCAAAAATAGAAAGTTAGGCTGGTTGGCTTTATCCCCCCTATTCTAGTCGTATGGTTGATAATCTGGTTTTACTTTTTGACAATAGATGGATGCTAATGCTCAAAAGCATTAGCTAAGCAATCCTTTGATGATGCTAGAAATGGTTTTGCCATCGGCTTTCCCTGCTAGTTTTTTCGAAGCAAGGCCCATCACTTTACCCATATCCTTCATAGAAGTAGCGCCTAAGTCAGCGACAATTCCTTTGAGAATTCCCTCTAATTCTGCTGCGTCCAGTTGCTTAGGTAAGTAGCGTTCGATTACAACGATTTCATCACGTTCAACAGCCGCTAAATCTTCTCGTCCTTGCTTGATAAATATCTCTAAAGAATCTCTTCGTTGTTTAACCAATTTTTGGAGCAACTTGATTTCGCCAGCTTCATCTAATTCCGTACCACTTCCATCCGTTTTGATGATTAGAATGGCGGCCTTGATGGCTCTAATACCTCGGAGCGCAGCTTGGTCTTTATTGCGCATTGCCTCTTTCAAATCAGGCATAATTCTGGTTTCTAAGCTCATTTCTTATCGTTTTTGGTCTGCTATAATATCATTATTAAGTGGCAGCTAATTATTCCGGGTCTGGCATTCGATTTCCAATCTCTATGGTGAGATTAACAAAATCCGCAACACTCAATCTTTCCGGCCGTAAATTGAAAAACTCATCTTCTAAAAACGGATCACCTTTCAAGAAAGTTTTCATGGTATTCCGTAGCATCTTTCGACGTTGGCTGAAAGCTTGCTTTACCACTGATCGAAATAGCTTTTCATCACAACCCAAATCCTGGTTCTCTTTCCTGAATAAACGAATGACACCAGAACGTACCTTGGGAGGTGGGGTGAAGTTGTAATTCTCGACGGTAAATAGGTACTCTCCTTCGTAGAACGCCTGCACCAGTACACTGATGACTCCGTAAACTTTGGAACCTGGCCCGGCCACTACTCGTTCGGCTACTTCTTTTTGAAACATACCCACCATCTCGGGAATAAGTTCCTTGTATTTCAAGAGTTGAAATAAAATTTGCGAAGAAATATTATAAGGGAAATTGCCAATCAGCCCAAAAGGCTGTTTGAACACCTGGTCAAGGGGCACCTTTAGAACGTCAGCACTGATAATATGCTCACGAAGTTCAGGAAAGTTTTTTTGTAGGTGCATGACCATGTCTCGATCTGCTTCTACCACGAATAATTCGTAAGCATTGGGAAGCAAAAATTTAGTGAGCATTCCCCGTCCTGGTCCAATCTCTAATACAGTATTGTACTGATCTGTCCATTGCAGGCTATTCGCAATGCGTTCCGCGATATTGTCATCGTTGAGGAAATGCTGACCATATGATTTTTTGGCTCTCAAAGGCTATTTTCCATTTTGGTGTAAAAGTGCCGCAAAAGTACGCAAAAGGTGAGACTTTTTCAGGGCGTAGCGTATAGCTGTTAGCCTAAATGGGGATTTGGGGAAGAATCTTCGTCCTTGCAGGTGAGAAACATCTGCAAGGACGAGGATTATCCTTAGAATCTAAGTTCTTCAGTGGGGGATGTTGGTGGAAATCTATCTGGCTGACTAGACAGGTATGCAACATCGGCGGGTGTTTGTCTTCTACTATTGTACAAGACTGACACCTTCAGGAGCAATATGCAAAGTGCGTAAAGCGTGTGTACGTGTATCAATATCAACCGCACTATTCTCCAAACGCAGTACTCCTCTAGGGCATACCGCAGAACAGATGCCACAACCTACACAAGAAGAACGAACGATGTCTTGTCCTTTTTGTGCATAAGCGCGTACGTCAATACCCATTTCGCAATAAGTAGAACAATTACCACAGGAAATGCATTGCCCCCCATTCGTCGTAATACGGAAACGAGATTTGAACTTTTGTACAATGCCTAGGTAAGCGGCTAAAGGACATCCAAAGCGACACCATACACGATTTCCCATTAGGGGATAAAAACCAGTTCCCACGACACCAGCAAAGACAGAACTGATACCGAAGCCGTACCATTTTCTTACTTTGAAAGAATCAGCAAAGAGGAGGTTTCCGCTACCAGAGGTGTGATTAATCCAAATAATAGCGATGATCAATCCAGCTCCGCCCAACATGGCATACAATGCCTGCGTAGGAATCACTTGTGCGGTTTGATTGCGTTGGTAAAACCAATAGCTGATGGCCATGATCCCTAAGGAGGCCCCAATTAATAAGGTCGTTCGATTGAGCCAGTGGCCATCGGGGGGCAAGAAGGTATAGAGGACGGCGAGGGTCATCAAGATGGCAAAAACCAAAACGGCATGAATCAACCAGCGCTCAATTTTCCAGGCCTTTACACTTTTATCAGATAATTGGCGATAGGGATCACCCAATGTTTCTGCCAAACCGCCACAACCGCATACCCAAGAACAGTACCATCGCTTTCCATAAAAGTAGGTGATCAGTGGAACGCCAATCAGAAACAGTGCAATTCCCCAAAACAACATGAAGATACCTAATGCACCACTATTCATTAAAGTGTTGATATTCCATTCAAAAAAGAAATCGTAATCCAGTGGCCAGATGTTCTTGAAATCAAAATAGGGCTTGTTGAGGGCTACCAGGATCTCAGGAATCAGAAACGCGAAAGAAGTCTGGAAAAACATCACTGAAAATGTACGAATGATCTGATAACGATTGTGCCGATACTTAATAATCATACGGATACCCATCACAACGATCACTACAGTGTAGAGAAAACCGTACAAAAACCATTGGCTAGCTGGGTTGCCACTTAAGGCTTTACTGACTGGGTCTACCAGCAGCACCCAATTGACCATATGTTCTGGATAAAAATATAGGAAGATGTAAAAGCTAATCAAAAATATGCCTGCTGTAATTCCTAGCCAGCCCCGATTGTGCATCTTACTATGATAGACATGATTGTTCTTAATGCCAGGAAATAAGCGAGTCTTGGGTAAAATATAAAGCAGCGCCCCAAGAATGCCCAGTAATATCGTTAGGAAAAAAACGAGGCCTATATTGCTAGGGAGAAAGCCTTGACTGGACGCTTTAGCTAATGAAAAACGAGCATCTTTTATCTTATAATCTTGCAAGATGGTATTCCAATACTCCCCATCACTTTTCGTTAAGCCTTTGTTTTGTTCTACATCATTGATGATTTCGGCTTGAGCCGTCCGCATCGCTCCTTCATAGGCACTGAGAAAAGAAAAACTACTTCCATATTCCTGCCCTTCCAGCGGAGCAATATGAGGTTCGATGAACGACCAATGATAATCATTGCCAATATTATCCTTTAATGCAGTCGTGTCGATGGTATAGTGACTCAGTGAAAGCGAAGCTATAAAGATCAATAAGGCTATCGAGAAAAGAGCGATGCCTATTTTTTGTATGATCGTTTTATCTGTTGATTTCTTGGAAGACATAGGATTTCTAATGAGTAATTGATAATGAATAGAGAGTAATGAAGAATGAATAGTTGGTCAGTATATCCTTGGCCTATTTAGCTCTTCATCATTTAGGACTTTCCGATATTCGGTGTTTAAACATTGACCGCTTTGCGTAAAAATCGAATAGCGGAGCTGAAGTTCCGTTTTTGCTTCAACTGGATATTACGACCTGATACCTGATTGTATTTTTGGACGATATCAGCTTCGTATTCATCATAAAACTCCGGATCAAAATTGGCGAGCCCTAGGTTTTGCAATACCTCGGTGATTGGTGTTTTGCCTTTTATCCAAGCTTCGCAAACCTCGTGGCGATATCGGACGCCCATTAGGTTGAAACCGAGTATAGCATCATCATCTTTATCATAGATAATGCGTACACCTTTACGGCCATCTGCATGCTCCCAGTATAGGGACTGGTGATTTTCTGGTGGTTTGGCTAGAACGGTTCCGTAGACTTGGTATTCAATGTCAATAAACTTGGCAGAATTGAACCAAATACCAGGGTCATAAGCTACTTTCTGGCCACAAATATTATGAGCCACAACTTCGCCCATCATACGACCGGTGTACCAAACAGCTTCAACGGGACGTCTGCCAGGAAGAGGTTTGTTCTGCTGTGAACAATCTCCAATTGCGTAAACATCGGGAACGTTTGTTTCCAGAAACTGGTCTACTACGATTCCACGTTGCATTTCTATCCCACTATCTTTCAGGAAGGAAGTATTAGGTCTTACACCTGTCTCTTATACACATCTCCGAGCCCACGAGACCGAGGCTGA
>CAJXUM010000120.1 GCA_913060855.1 uncultured Lewinella sp.
ATCAGCCTCGGTCTCGTGGGCTCGGAGATGTGTATAAGAGACAGCATACGGTCCGTCACCGCAAAACCACCTGCGACATTCACCATGCCCAGTACTACCCCTAAAAAGCCAAGGCTTAAGGTGAGGTAATCGTCTGGCTCGGCTTGTCGAATTAGTAGAATAGCTCCAATGATAACCACGCCACTAATGGCATTGGCACCCGACATTAAAGGGGTGTGCAATACGGTGGGGACTTTGGAGATCAACTCAAAACCTAGAATGATTGTAAAAATCAATAGGTAGATGAGTAGAAGATTGGAATTGAAAAATTCGAATATCGTATCCATGTCATATTGTCATTTCGGCTGATTACTCTGGTTTATCAGCTGTGATTAATGCACCTGCTATGATTTCATTGCTGGTATCCAAAGCCAGTTGGTTGTCTTTCATCCACACTTTTGCGAAGTTCAGTACATTATTACTGTACAAGAAGCTAGCATCTTGTGGCATGAGTGAAGCGAGGCTTGAATTCCCCTGTATATAGACACCATTGTGCTGAATGACCTTTAAATCCTGCGTTAGTTCGCAATTCCCACCGGTAGAAGAGGCTAAGTCGACAATAACCGAACCTGGTTTCATCTTTTCAACCGTTTCTTTAGGTACCAAAATCGGGGCTTTTCTTCCTCGAACTTGGGCAGTGGTAATAATGACATCCGCTTTCATGGCTCGAGCTTGTACTTCGGCTCGTTGTCGCTTGATGAAGTCTTCACTTTGTGCGACCCCATAACCACCAGCGCCTTTGTCTTCTACAGCACCTTCCACCTCGATAAATTTAGCACCGAGACTTTTGACTTCCTCTTTTGCCGCACTACGCGTATCAAAAGCTTCCACCTGGGCACCCAAGCGCCGAGCGGTAGCAATGGCCTGTAAGCCTGCCACCCCCGCTCCTAGGACTAATACCGTCGAAGGTTTGATACTACCCGCAGCTGTAATCATCATAGGGAAATACCGAGGAAGGATGGAAGCAGCTTCTAATACCGCTTTGTAGCCGGCAATGGAGGCCATGGAGGAAAGTACATCCATGGATTGCGCCAGTGTAGTACGCGGAATCATATCCATACTGAAAGCTCTCAAACCGATACCTTTCAGTTGATCGATTACCGCTGCATCAGCAAAGGGTTGAAATTGAGAAATCACCAATGTGTTGGTCGGTAACTGCTTGAGCTCAGCCTCTGAAAGTGGATGGATACTAATCGCTACTTCAGCAGCTTTTAGTAATTCAGCACGACTCATGACTTGAGCACCTTGCGCTTTATATTCCTCATCAGAATATAGAGCTTCCTCACCAGCACCTGTCTCAATGATCACCTCCAGTCCTAAATCCTTGAATTTGGGAACGCTAGAGGGCACGATGGCTATTCGCCTATCGATTTCTTCTTTAAAAACAGCAAATTTCATAATTATGTATGGCCTTTGGTGACGAAAATAACTAAAATTTCGATTCTTGGCCTTATCACAGTATATGTGAAAAATTATTTGGTAGGAACTGCCTTTGTTTTAAAGGTCTTGAGAGGGCAAATAAAAGAAAAATAATTGAAAGGAAGTGACAGCAAGAAGGATTTATCTTCGATTTTGCTGCAAAGGAGAGGGAGCTGGCGCCCGGAAGCGCACAGCACAAGGAAGCGCCAGGCCGGAGCCTAGCTTTCTTTCAAACGATCCGCAAATTGCTTTTGTAATTTCTTCACCTTAGGGGTGATGACGAAGGTACAATAGGGGTTGCGATTTCCAACTTTATTGTAATAATCGTGATGGTAAGCTTCAGCCGGATAAAAGATATCTAGTGGGCTGAGTTCTGTGACAATTGGAGAGGACCAAAGTTTTGGCGCCACTGTTTGTATGGATTCTTCTGCCGTAGTCTTTTGTTCCTCGCTGTGGTAAAAGATAGCCGAACGGTATTGCGGTCCTACATCATTACCTTGACGATTGAGTGTCGTAGGATCATGGGAACTCCAAAATACTTCCAATATTTCAGCATAACTTATAACGGTTGGATCGAAAGTAACTTGTACCACCTCTACATGCTTGGTCGTCCCGGAACATACTGCTTCATAATTGGCAGTTTCAGCGGTACCGCCTGCATAACCTGAAACGATGTCTGAAACACCATTCAAACGCTGTAGAACGGCTTCTACACACCAAAAGCAGCCGCCGCCAAGCGTTGCTAATTCTAGTCTATTAGGAGTAGTATCCATTTGATCTGTTTTAAGAAGAAACACCTTGCTTTGACAATTGTTTAGCTGCTGATCGGAAGGACTGGCTGCACCTGTTTTTTCTCCGGACTTAAGTATTGAAGGAAGCGCTGTAAAGCCTTTCTTTTCGCTGCATCCAACTCATAGCTGATGTAATGGGTAAAGTATTCATTGAGGTCGAAACCGGAGCTTGGCTTGGGTAAGAGGTAGATCAACTCAGGGACCGCTTCGACGCCCATTTTAAGCCCTCTATTAAACTCACGAATGAAATCGGGCGATAATGGCTTGCGACTGACCCAAGCAGCAAAGACAAAGGGGAGTCCTGTATAGTCGGTCCATGCTGTCCCCAAATCATAACTATAAGCGAATTGATCTTCTAAACCTATGGTCCGATCCCCAATGACAAGTCCTCCCGTACTACCTTTAATATGGTCAAGATACCCCTCTTGCGCAGGAATGAAAGTAGGAGATAATTGCCAATATTCTCGCACCAATATTTTAGCTAGCTCTACCGAGGTTCGAGAATGGAAGTCCAGGTAAATGTGATCGAGGGTTTCAATGGGTTGTTCCGCAAAGATAGCGACGGTTTTCACCGAGCCCTCAGAGCCAATACAGTAATCTGAAATCACTTGCGCGCCTTCAATTTCAGGAATAATAGCTACTGGGACCAAACCCAAATCCACTTCCCCATTCTTCAGTTTTTTGGCGCAATCAGCAGGTATATCTAGCTGCAAATCAATGTTCTTAGCGATTTTGCTTTTAAATATACCATAAAGTAAAGGCTTGGTATTGAGGTAGCTTACCGCCGTGATTTTTATTTTACCCATATAGAGGATGGATTATAGTCGCTCCAGTTGAAACGCTTCCAAATGTGTAGTGTCATTTTCCGTTAGGAATTCAAAACGGTACTCCTGTTGTTTAACGTGCCATAGCCCCGTATTACTATGGTGAAAACGGTTCATTTCAGTTAATGAAACCCCTTTCAGGACACACATTAGCGCACGCATGGTACGACCATGAGCACATACGAGCAATAGCGATTCTTGTCGTTTTTTTAGATGTTCAACGAATTGTTCCACCCTTGCTCCCAATTCTGCTGCACTTTCTCCTTCCGGTATGCGCGCGTCAAAATTCCCGGTTTCCCAGTTCTTCATCAACTCCTTATAATTCAATTGCATTTTGGCATTGCCGCGCTTTCCTTCATGTATTCCCCAATCAATTTCATTGATTTCATGAAATTGTTCCCAGGGCGTACCTCGATCGATAAAAGGCGTTACGGTTTGGTGAGTGCGTTGCAACTTAGAAGTGATAATCGTTTCGAAGGGAAGGTGGGCATAGTGCTTGAAAAAAGCTTCTGCTTGTTTACGCCCCAGTTCATTCAAGGAAGTATCTACTCCTTGTCCCTGTACAATTCCTTTTCTGTTGTAATCAGTCTCTCCGTGTCGAACGATATAGATGGTCTTGTTACTCATGTAAAATAGAAATAAGCTTATTTATTTAGTACAGGCAGTGATAGGTAACCCTTGTATTGGTTGTCATCCTCAAATACATGGTCTTTAAAGTCCATCACTGTATTGTACAAAGTATCTCTTTCAATAGGATGTCGTTCCACTTGTCGGATCAATTTCACCAAATCTTTAGTACTCATGGCTGGCGTCTGTTCTTCCGATCCTGCCATGGTATAAATCTTGGTCGTATCATCAATCGTACCATCTATATCATCTACACCATATGCCAACGACATCTGAGCCGTTTCGCGACTGATCATCGGCCAATAGGCTTTGATATGCTCAAAATTGTCTAGATAAATCCGACCGATCGCATAGTTTTTAAGATCCTCAATGATGGTACTTTCTGAAACATGAGACATCTGGTTTCCTTTATTCCTAAACTTGAGCGGAATAAAAGTCTGGAACCCGCCGGTTTTATCTTGTAGATTTCGCAACAAGTCCATGTGATGCACTCGATGGTAATAAGATTCGATATGTCCATATAACATGGTGGCATTAGAGCGGCACCCTAGTTCATGCCAAACCTCATGAATACGCAACCATTCTTCCCCAGAACACTTACCTCCTGCGATTTGATCGCGTATCTCAGGATGGAAAATCTCAGCCCCACCGCCAGGCATCGATTGTAAGCCCGCCTCTTTCATCGCCTTCATACCTTCCTCATAACTCATCTTGGCTTTCTTGAAGATGTAATGGTATTCCACTGGCGTTAGCGCTTTGATATGTAAATCGGGTCGGTGAGCCCTGATCTGCTGGAATAGTTCGCTATAAAAAGCTACATCATATTGCGGCAAAACGCCGCCCACAATGTGCACTTCTGTGACTGGTTGGTCATCGTATTTTTTGATGATATCCATGATGTCATCAAGCGAGTATTCCCAGCCTTCTTCTCGTTTCTTGATCAGCCGGGAATAAGAACAGAATGTACAAGTGTAGAGGCATACATTAGTAGGCTCTACATGGAAATTGCGATTGAAATAAGTTCGATCTCCATGTTTCCTTTCCCGAATATGATTGGCCAAAGTAGCCAAATAGCCAAGCGGGCCCTCTTCGTACAAGAGGACGCCTTCTTCGATCGATATCCGTTCTTGTGCCAATACTTTTTGGGCAATCACCCGCAAGGGCGCACTTAGTCCCTTATCATTGATCAATACTTCCAGCTGAGAATTGTGCATATTTCAAAGTTGATTGTAATAGTATAACAAGTTTCGGAACTTTCAGTTTAGATTGAAAGAATATTTTTTTCTTTTCATCTTTAAACCTTTGCTCCGCCTTAGGTTTCAAAGACCTGAACCCAATTTGCGAGCAAAGGTAAGAATAGTTTTCTTGGATTCTTAACGCTAAGAAGCTACCTTGCTGACCTTATGTTATCGATTTGTATTCCGGTTTTTAATTTTGAAGTAGGATCATTAGTGACTGACTTGCTAGCGCAGGCCAAGGCCTTACATGATGACTTCGAGATACTACTTTGGGAGGATGGCTCTACCGAATCCTACCGGCAAAAAAATCGATATTTGAAAGACCTGGATAGCCGAATCGCATACAAAGAGTTGGCCGAGAATATCGGCCGATCACGGATTCGAAATCAATTGGCAGCAGCGGCGCAATATGAACACCTCTTGTTTCTGGATTGTGATGCGGCGCTGGTTGACGCTACTTTTTTGGCCAACTACCAGGCCCGTTTTACCAACCAGCATCATCCCTATGTCATTTGTGGGGGCAGGGTCTATCCCCCTCAGCCCGCGGATGCCAATTACCAATTGCACTGGAAATATGGAACGCAAAAAGAAAGCCAGTCCGCGACCGATCGCTTAAGATCGCCTAATGCCTCCTTCATGACCAATAACTTTTTGGTATCAAAATCCATTTTTGAACGTATACAATTCAATGAAGAATTGCGAGGCTATGGTCATGAGGATACGCTATTTGGTTGGGATTTGAAGCGCCACAACATTCGTATTGATCACATTGAAAACCCAGTCTGCCACATTGGCCTGGTTTCTACAGAAGAATTTCTAACAAAAACGGCAGAAGGCGTCGCTAATTTGGCTAAGCTATACCAATTATTAGGGACCGAAAAGCCGTGGTATGAGGATATCAAACTGTTGAAAATGCAGCTATTATTACAAGAGTGGCAGCTCAGTACGTTGGCTTATTCGTTGCTAAAACCTGGGCGTCATTTTATTCGAAGACAATTGTTTGCCGCGGATCCCTCCTTGCGTTTATTTGATTTCTACAAGCTTTATTTACTCTTAGCAGCTATACGCAAGGCTTGACCCTTGGCTACAAAAAATAATTTACCAAATTCTCAAGTATTTGCCTAAATTGATCCCCTAAAAACTCCTTTTATGCGTAATGATTTTGTCATCTTCTCTCTGGTTTCTGTAGCCATCGTCGTGGCTGTAGGATTCTTCCTTTGGCCACCGATGTGGTGGAGTTTCATTGTCTTGGGGCCCATCATCCTACTTGGATTTTATGACATGACACAGACTCACCATGCCATTATGCGGAATTTTCCAATTTTAGGTAGAGGTCGTTATGTGATGGAGGAACTTCGCCCGAAGTTGTACCAATACTTCATAGAATCAGATACCAATGGAGCGCCGATTAGCCGTATTTTCCGATCGGTAGTGTATCAAAGAGCAAAAAAGGTGCTAGATACCACTCCTTTTGGCACCCAACTCGATGTGTATGAGGAAGGTTATGAATGGATGAATCACAGTATTGGGGCCCTAGATGCACACGCACTAGATCAAGATCCAAGAGTCATAGTCGGTGAAAATAGCTGTGAACAACCTTATTCGGCTAGTCTGTTTAATGTATCGGCCATGAGCTTTGGTTCCTTGAGCAAAAATGCGATTATGGCTTTGAATGGCGGGGCTCAGATTGGCGGATTTGCGCATAATACGGGAGAAGGGGGAATCAGCTCCTACCACAAGGACCCTGGGGGCGATCTTATTTATCAGGTGGGAACGGGCTATTTCGGCTGCCGGGCAGAAGATGGGAATTTCTCGCCAGAACGCTTTAAAGAAACAGTATCGATCCCGAATGTAAAGATGATCGAGCTGAAGTTATCCCAAGGCGCCAAACCAGGGCACGGTGGAATTTTACCAGCTAAGAAAAACACCCCAGAAATTGCCGAAATCAGAGGGGTTGAACCCGGCGTTGATGTGAATTCTCCTCCTTATCACAAAGCATTTAATACACCGATCGGGTTACTTGAGCTGCTGAAACAAATGAGAGACTTGTCTGGCGGTCGTCCGGTTGGTTTCAAGCTATGTATTGGGAGACGGAGTGAATTCTTGGGAATTTGTAAGGCGATGATAGAGACGGGCATCAAACCTGACTTCATTACGGTCGATGGGGGAGAGGGGGGAACAGGTGCTGCCCCGTTGGAGTTCTCCAACTCAGTAGGAATGCCTTTCAGAGAGGGACTTGCCTTTGCAATAGATACCTTGGAGGGGTTTGACCTCAAAAAAGATATCAAGGTCTTCTCTTCGGGAAAAATAATTACTGGATTTCATCTATTTAGAGCCTTAGCGATTGGAGCTGATGCTACCTACAGTGCTCGGGCGATGATGTTGGCCTTAGGTTGTATACAAGCCCTGGAATGCAATAAAAATAATTGCCCAACGGGAGTAGCGACCCAAAATCCAGAATTGGTGGCTGGTCTATCGGTAACCGATAAACGAGTCCGTGTGGCCAATTATCATCAAGAAACGATGGAAAGTTTTGTAGAGTTGATGGCGGCGGCTGGTTTACACAAGTCATCGGAGATCAACAGATCACATATCTTTCGTCGAGTCAGCTTGAATGAAATTCGCCGTTATGATCAGTTGTTTCCCCGCCTTGATCCGGGGTGCTTATTGAAAGAAGAGACAGTACCTGAGAATTGGTCATCCATGTGGGAGGAGGCTTCAGCAGCCCGATTTTAGAAGAGTAGACTTGAGTGGCTAAAAAATTGTGCCTTCTTTGATACCTACTAGCAAGTCCAATGGGTATCAAAAAAGGCACAAAAGTTAGTCTATTAGCAATTATAATGCCTTGTGTGAACCATCACAAAAACCAGGATTATTCGTGTGTTTGCAAGTACACATATAAGCCGTTTTAGTAACCTCTGCGGTGAATACTTTAGGCGTAAAAGAAGATCCTTTGTGCGAACCATCACAAAAAGGTTGATTAGTAGAGTTACCGCAAGAGCACCAAGCGTAAGTTTTACCAGCTTCTATTTCTACTGGCATTGGGGCTTTACCCGCGATTGTAGGCTTATCCATTTTCTGTTTTTTTGATGTGAGATAAATTATTGTCTGATTTTATCAAGTAAATCACTCAGTAATTGGGCTTCTTCAATTGAAACCTTCGACTCAAAATATTGAGTGGTAATTCCTTTGATTTGGGGGTGAACTTTCTCTAGGATAGTTTTACCTGCGGCTGTAATACTAATGTTTACTTTCCGTCGATTTTCGGGGCAAACAACACGATCGGCCAATCCCTTCTTCACCAATCGATCAATCAGGCGGGTCATATCTGACTTTTGAGATATCATGACCGCTTGAATATCAGTAGCATTCATTGGGACATCCCCAGCTCCTTTCAAAATTCTTAAAATATTGTATTGGATATTGGTGAGCGAATGTAGATCGAGTACTGTTTTGATTTTTTGATCAATCCAGTCGGCACTAAATAAGATGTTGATGATCATCTTGTGATGTTCACTTTCAAATTTTGGCTGCCGAATATCTTCATTTATACTCATTGTTGTTGTATCCGACTGTTGTTTAGAACAAATGTATAAATAAAATAATACTGCAGCGATATAGTTCACACTGACTGGAAATTTAGAAAGAGTCCAAATAAGGGCGTTTGCTATCCAGTAGTCTCCTCATTTAGTACCTCCTTTACTCGACTAGGGCTAAAAGGTAAATGTCGTAAACGCTTACCTGTAAGAGCGGCAAAGGCATTGGCGATGGCACCTGCTACGATAGGTGTACTAGCCTCTCCAATCCCTTTTGGTGATTCGGTAGATGGCATCATAGCAATCTCTATGCTCTCTGGGGCATCTTCCATCCGAAGAATAGGGTAATCGTGGAAATTAGACTGTTGTACTCTCCCTTTTTCAATGGTCAGTTGTTCGGCAAATACACTGCTCATACCCATGACAATACCTCCTTCCATCTGCGCTACCACATTGTCAGGTTGGACAATAGTCCCTGCATCCACTGCCGACCAAAAATGGTGGACGCGTATTTTTCCGCTTTCTTCCAGGGATATTTCACAAATACCTACACACAGGGCACCACTTCTTTCTCCAAAGGCTATTCCTTTGGCTCTCCCCTGAGCTAATGGGCTTCCCCATTTGGCCATGTCAGCCGCCTTTTCGAGGGTGGCCAGTGCCTTGGGATTATCTTTCATTAATGCTTTCCGGATAGCTAGCGGATCTTTACCTTGATCAGTGGCAATTTCATCAATAAATGACTCGATCGCGAATTTATTCGGGCCATGTCCCACCGAACGCCAGTGCTTGATGCGAATCCCGTTTTCCACCAACCGCAGATCAATCTCTTGATTAGGAATACTATAGAACTCATTTCTAGCCCCACTCGCAATTAGATTTGAACCATCTCCCACGATTCTATGACGCAAGGCCGTAATATTTCCGGCTTCATCGGTACTAGCTTCCAGCTGTTGCAAGGACAAAGGGCGATACATCCCATAGCGAATATCATCTTCTCTTGTCCAGATCATCTTGACCGGTTTGGCTACCGCTTGCGACAACATCACGGATTCCAAGATAAAATCCCCAGTGCTTCGCCGGCCCAAGCCCCCTCCCAAATAGTTGAGGTTAACCTTCACCTGATTGGCTTCGATGCCCAACGCATCGGCTATGGTTGGTGCTACACTCCCTGGGTTTTGCGTACCGGCCCAAATTTCTACACGCTGACCATCCGCGGAAACCGAGGCGACCGAATTCAGCGGTTCCATTTGCGCATGATAGATATAATCATTTTTGTAAGTGGATTGGTATTTCTTTGCTCCCGTTTGTAGGGCTGTTTTCACATCTCCTTTGCTGCGCAATATTTTTCCTGCTTTGGCTTTGTTAGCCAGCTGTTCGTAGGAGTCCAGGGCCGTCTGGGAGCTATGCCGAGCAGCGATTACATCCTCGCTCCATTCAATCTCTAGCTGCGCCTTTGCGGCTAGCGCTTTTTCTAAAGTAGTAGCAACTACGCCTATGCCATAAGCAAAAGGAACAATGGCTACTATACCCTCCATCGCCTGTATGGCTTCACTATTGAGTAGGGTAGGTTGCGATCCATGCAGATTTCCTCTTTCCAACACGCCATAATGCATATCGGGTAGCTGTACATCAATGGAAAACTCCGCACTACCGTCCACTTTTGACGGAATATCGAAGCGAGGCATTACTCTTCCAATCAGACGAAAGTCTGCCGGCGATTTCATATCGGTTGCCTCAATCTCAGGAATCGTTTCAGGTATCTGTAAAATCTCAACGATTTCACCATAAGTTATTTTCTGTTGACTGGCCGCATGGATGACGAAACTGCTGTCTCTTATACACATCTCCGAGCCCACGAGACC
>CAJXUM010000121.1 GCA_913060855.1 uncultured Lewinella sp.
TAGGCTCGGTCGGGCAATCTGGACAATCTGGTCCACCACAATCCACGCCAGTTTCTTGTCCATTTTGGATACCATCCGTACAAGTAGGATCTACAGGATCACCATCGCAAGCTGTAATTCTTACATTATCGATATAGACATAATCAGAATCATTACCTGCATCACAACGGAATCGCAATTGGGTATTAGCAGAGAAAGGACCGCTAATTTCTATCGTTTCGAAATAGCGAATATCATTTTCAAATTCATCGCCCAAGTTCCATTCTTCGACTGTTGTGAAAGTACTACCTCCGTCAGTGGATACTTGGAGCCAGAAGTCATGCGTCGGCAAATCCATACTTGCAGTGATATAGGAAAATTTGATCGCTACTCTCGCAAATCCCGCTAAGTTTAGATTCGTCGTGGTCATCATAGAAGAAGAAGAGTTATCTCTCAATCTTATGGCGCTGCCAACCCCACCTACAGCATATTGGGAATCGCCTCTTCTACAATCCGAACCTCCATCGATCCAAATACCCATATCTGTGTTGAAATCACTATAATCTAACTGATCAAAGCACCCATTACAAGAAACGCAATCAGGACCACCGCAATCTACACCTTCTTCTTCTCCATTTTTGACGCCATCATTACAGGTAGGGCATACAGGACAGTCGTCACCACCACAATCAATCTCTGTTTCATTGCCATTTAGAATGCCATCATCACAGGTAGGGCAGGCTATGCAATCGGGTCCACCACAATCAATACCCGTTTCTTCACCATTTAAAAATCCATCATCACAAGAAGATGGACCGCAAGAGACCGTACAAGTAGCATTAGCGACCGAATTCCGAATGACATTTCCAGGTTGCGGACCAAAACCACTCTGAAAATTGATACCGACTGCCTGTATATGACAGTAAGACATAATGGTGCCTCCTTCTGCTGGAAAGCCAGGTAATGGGCAACTTCCTTCTGTACTTCCTGAGCAACCATCAATGGCCGTATTGTCACCATTCCAGACACAAGCATGTGTATGCCTGGATCCCCAGAGGTGACCAAACTCATGCGCAACGACCATAACCGTGAAAGAATAAGTAGGAACAGCAGCAAAAGAGCTTCCGATACTACTAAAACTTAGACTATTATCTACCTCCTCATTACAAATACCTGAAAATCCAGCAGCAACTCCACCACTAGCTTGATAAGAAAGCAGTTGGCCTAAATCGCCATTGATAGCAGAAGTATTAGCCTGAAATTGATCTAACATTCCACCACTGCTGCCGCTAGAATATGGGCTAGGAACATCCCAAACAAATACTTCTGAGACAACAGTTTGAAGTCCTTCATTGGCATAAATAGTGGCAACCTCATTCATTATCCCCGCTACATAGGCTGTCGTGGCCTCTGTACTACCCTTGTCCAAATATATGTCATGATCAACCTCCATGTAATATCGAATACAATCGCCAACGGCTTTAGTATTACTTCCTTGGTAGGTAAGTTCCTTGTCGGTATAACCAACGCCATCATCTTCGGTCTGACATTCAAAACCTAATTCTTGTAAAACGGTATTGTCTCTATAGATAATGTGTTTGGCATCCTGTCTTTGGCCTTGTAGTTTTCCGATGACAACATTGCCAAATGTAGAACTTACTAGTCCCATCACTTCTCCATCAAATATGCTAATGGCAGCAATAGAATTTTCCATTCCTTTAATCACACCACGATAATGTACTCCCGTATTCACAGCTGCGGCTGAACGATCAGAAGCTATGATGACCTGAAAATCTGGTGTGAAAAGATCTATCTTGACCAATTCGAGTTCGAATTTGTCAACGAAATTGACCGGAATTTCTAAACTAATTGTTTTTGGTGTTTCTTTACCCAAACGCTCTAGTTGAGACAAGTCTACATCAACTAAATTATAAGCCTTTACGGCAGCATCAATCTGCGCAGCACTTCGACTTGTTTGACTGTCTAGACTGAAAATGGTAGTTTTTTGAAAGGGGAGGGCGGTTCGCTTTGCATCCTTCACCAAATCTGCAGGAATACGGGATGCAGATTGAGAAAAAGCAAATTGAAAGCAACTGATTGCCATTGCAATCAATAGTAAGCGTTTTTTCATACTAATCTTTGTTGTGTTAATAGTTCGTTCTTATAAAACTGAAATATAATACTTTTTTTAATATAGGTAAAATAAGGGTGATGGTTAAAATGTCTTATTTCAGCATTATAAGGCTAAAAAAGGAAGAAGCCAGACGACAGGGAAGAGGTCGGCCACTTATAGGGAAGATGGTGCGCTTCAACAGCTTCGTTTAGAGTAAGTATTGGAGGGACCGAAAGACTAAAGCGGACTAAGTAACATTGCCTCGATAGGAAAGTAACATAGCATGTCTAAGTTTCTTCCTGCCTAATCATACGTTCAAGGCTTTTAGGCACGGAGAACCGCTGGCCATGAGATTTTTCATACTGCTTACATTTATCGATAAAGGCTTGAATACCATAATCATTGATATATTGTATTACCCCTCCTTTAAAAGCAGGGAATCCCCAGCCGAAAATACTGCCTAGATTGGCAGCGGGAATGGAACGAATTACCTTTTCCTGCATACACCAAACCGCTTCGATTACCTGCGCAAATAAAAAGCGTTCAATGACTTCCACCCGATCAAAACCAGTCTGGACCAAAGGGTAATGCGTCTCTAATTCTTCCCAAATATGGCTTTTACCTTCCTCATAATGATAAAAACCAGCGCGTTTGAATTTACCCGTTCGCTGCAATTCATCAATCATGTTTTTCAGAACAGCCACTGCTGGATGCTGAATGTACTTATTGCCGTAATGAGCAGCGGCTTGCTGCTCATACTTGAGTACCATTTCAAGTCCGAGATCATCGGCCAAGGCCAAGGCTCCCTTAGGCATCCCGGCTTGCAAACTGAGGTTTTCAATCAAGGAGGGAGGGCAGCCTTCCTGTAATAAAGTAATTCCCTCGAGGATAAATGTATTTTGTACCCGTGCCGCATAAAAGCCCCAATCATCTTTTACCACAATGGGGATTTTCTTGATGGCATTGACAAAATCAAAAGCCCTGGCTATGGTTTCATCGCTGGTCTTAGCCCCTTTTACGATTTCAACTAAGGGTACCTGATCGGCAGGATGAAAAAAGTGTAAGCCCACATAATGCGCCGGTCGTAAAGAGGTTTGCGCCAATTCTGTAATCGGAATTGAGATCGTGTTGGATGCCAAAACAGAGTAGTCATCCATATAGGCTTCGGCTTCTTTTGTTACTTTCTGCTTGACTTGTGCATTTTCAAAAACGGCTTCAATAACTATATCGCAGGATTCAAATTGGCTGGGGTCTTCCGTTGTTGTGATTCTGGATAGCATATTGTTAGCCTCCGCTTGATCAATCGTATTCTCTGCCAAGCCGGTCTCGATTTTTTGCTTAGCATACATCCGTCCTCGCTCGGCAATCAAACGCGATACATCTTTGATCACAACTTCCAATCCATTAAGCAGACAGGCATAGGCAATACCAGATCCCATTAGTCCTGCCCCTATAATCCCTACTTTTTTGGGTCTAAATCGACCAAAGCCTTTCGGCCGATTTTCTCCCTCCTTAATGGCCTTATAATCAAACCAGAAAGCCTTAATCATATTCTTACAAGCGGGACTCAAAACCAGCTGCGTATAGTAGCGCGTACCAATTCTACAAGCCGTATCAAAATCTACTTTCGATCCTTCAGATAATATATTCAGGATCGCTTGCTGAGCAGGATAATTATTGTAGGTTTCCTTGGCTAGAGAGGTAGCCATAAACCTGATCTTTCGCGCCATCTGCTGATCTTTGGACGTACCGCCCGGAATCTTGCCATCACCTTGATCCCAAGGGCGACGGCCGACTTTCGTATGCCGTAAGAAATGCCTGGCTTTCTCCATCATTTCTTTAGAATCCGTCGCCAATTCATCTATAATTCCTACCCGAAGTGCATCTTTTGGTGCATAACGAAGCCCGCCAGCAAGAATAGCATAAGCTCTTTCAATACCTAAAAGCCACATTAGTCGAATAATTCCGCCGCCGCCAGGTATCAAGCCCAGCTTCACTTCCGGAAGTCCCACTTTGATGGTCGAATTATCTACCACAATCCTATGATGACAGCCCAGCGCTAGTTCAAATCCGGCACCCAAGGCATCGCCATTGATGGCAGCGACCACCGGCACACCTGGCCGCTCCAGGTCGCGTAAGAATTTTTTTAAGCCTTCTGCAAATTCAAAGATTCCCTTCGGATCCTTGGCTTGATAGAGGTAGCCTAGATCTCCGCCGGCGAGAAAACTCTTTTTGGCAGAAGTCAAAATGATACCTTTCAATTGGCCCTTCTTTTTTTCGGCCTGCAGATGAGCCAAGACGGGTAAAAAAGCTTGGCCAATCTCGTGATTAATGACATTATCACTTCTGTCACTCATGTCCAGAATCAATGTCACAATATTATCAGTATCCTTTTTATATTTTATCATGGCTAAGCTTATACTCTTTCAATAATAGTAGCTACTCCCATTCCACCACCTACGGGTAGTGTGACTAGTCCGGTTTCTAAATCTCGCCGTTCCAATTCATCCAACAGCGTTCCTAGTAACATGGCACCAGTAGCCCCCAAAGGGTGTCCCATTGCTATAGCTCCCCCATTTACATTGAGAATCGCAGGGTCAATATCCATATCTTGCTGAAACTTGAGGACGACAGCAGCAAAGGCCTCATTACACTCCCAAAGGTCAATGTCCTTCTTCTTCATTCCTGCCAATTGCAGTGCTTTCTGGGAAGCTGGGGTAGCACCCGTAAGCATAATGGTGGGGTTGACACTAATGGTGGAGGCTGCAACCACCCGAGCCCTGGCTTTCAAGCCCAAGGCTTTACCCTTTTCTTCACTGCCAAGTAGCAATAAGGCTGCACCATCTACAATGCCGCAGCTATTCCCCGCCGTGTGAACATGTTCCACCTGACCCACCATCGGGAAGGATTGTTGGGCTAGTTCATCAAACCCAAGTTGTCCCATCTGATCAAAGGACGGACTTAGAGCGGCCAAGGCCTCCATGCTAGTATCTGGACGTAAATGCTCATCTTTTTCTAGTAAAGGGAGTCCATTGCGATCATAAATGGGGATGATAGCAGGAGTGAAATAAGCTTGACTCCAGGCTGCCTCAGCTCTTTGATGAGAAGTCAACGCATATTGGTCTAGCGCCTCTCGATTGAAGCCTTCCATCGTGGCAATTAAGTCTGCCGCAATACCCTGCGGAACAAAGTTGACTTTATTGATCAGTTCAGGATCGTATAGAAGAGCGCCACCATCCGAACCAATCGGAACACGACTCATACTCTCTATCCCTCCGGCAACAATGAGTGACTCCCAGCCCGCTCGGACCTTTGTGGCAGCCAAATTCACTGCCTCCAGACCAGACGCGCAATATCGATTCAGTTGCATCCCTCCGACGCTTTCCGCCCAGCCGGCATGTAGCAAAGCCGCTTTGGCAATGTTATAGCCCTGGTCATCAATAGGTGTTACACAACCGATTAAGACATCGTCAACCTGTCCGGTATCTAATTGATTTCGATTTTTTAAAGCATGAAGTGTGGTGGAGAGCAGGTCGATAGGTTTCACTTCATATAGCGCACCTGTACTTTTTCCTTTTCCTCGTGGAGTCCTAAGCGCGTCAAATATATAAGCTTCAATCATTATGGATAGCTGATAAGTTTTCTTTGGGATACTGCTTGCTAGCATTCTTGCCTTAGTACAAGTACCTTAGCAAAGAGCTACAAAGTTATAGTACTAGGAGGAGAAACAGCGAGATTTGGAAATAATTTTTCAGCTGTATACCTAAGACTATATCAGGGCCATAAGTAATGGCTATCTTTCCCAAATGGTGTGCCCGATATACTAATAAGACCAGATAATTGTTTTAAGTAGAGACTTTATTCAGCGCCCGACAGGCCATTGGGAAAGAAAAAAGCTGTTTTTAGGTACTTGTTCTCGCAAATTGTAGCCAATCAATCATTTTTAAACAACTTCCTTGTGAAGTTTTTTATTTTTGCCCCACGATGAATTTACCCTTAAAGATTGCCCGCAGATACCTCTTTGCTAAGAAATCGACAAATGCCATTAATATTATTACGGGCATTGCCGTTTTCGGCCTATCGGTAGGTAGCGCTGCGCTAATCCTAGTACTATCGGTATTTAATGGATTTGAAGATCTGTTAGTGGGAATGTATAGTAATTTCGACCCCGATGTTAAGATTAGTCCTGCCACCGGTAAGACCTTTACCGTTAGTGATAGTTTACTCAAACAAGTCTATGAGATCAAAGGGGTTGAACAAATTGCGCAAACGCTCGAAGAAGTAGCCTTTTTTGAATACAAAGACGGGCAGAGCTTTGGGACGATTAAAGGGGTAGAAGATAACTATGGCTATGTAATCAATATTGACTCTACAATGCGAGAGGGCGAGTTCCGTACACGGGATGACCCACAGGATTTGGCGGTCATTGGTTTTAGTATGCGCAACTCCTTGGGCGTGAATTTAGATGATCTATTTTCTACGATCACTGTGCATATGCCCAAACGTAATCCAGGAGTCTTTGATAAACCTTTTGTGTCTCAGTTGTTATATCCTGGAGGCGTCTTTTTGGTGCAACAGGATTTCGAGAAAAAATATGTCCTTACTAATCTTCCTTTTGTGCAAAGACTCTTAGGGCTAAAGAATAAGGTAAGTGCATTGGAGGTGAAGATTTATCCTGGGTTTGATGAGCGAAAAATTATCTCTGAGATTCAGAAATCCTTAGGGGAGGACTTTTTAGTTCAAAATCGCTACGAGCAAGAAGAAAGCTTCTTCAAATTGATGAAGGTAGAAAAATGGTTGAGCTATGCCATTGTAGGCTTAATGATGTTATTGATTGCTTTCAATCTCATTGGGGCGCTTTGGATGATCGTTCTGGAAAAAAGAAAGGACATCGCCATTTTGAAATCGATGGGTATGCAAGACCAAAGCGTTTTGCGGCTCTTTCTATACCAAGGTATGTTACTGAGTCTGCTCGGTGTGGTTAGTGGAATATTATTGGCTATGGCTATATACGGCCTACAAAAAACAGTAGGTATTGTCACCATTCCTGGTAATATGTCGATTGAGGCCTATCCCATTAGTATACGATCTTCGGATTTCCTAGTGGTAGCTATCACCGTATTGTTTATTGGCCTATTGGCAAGTTTACCGCCAGCTTTACGAGCTCGCCGTGTACCTGCCATGATGAGAGAGGAATAAGCCAACACCGTAGAGGTGATGGTGCTATATATCTACCAAAACTTGTATTTGGGAATAAATTTTAACTTTGCAAACAACCGTATAATTAGATTGGGGATGAAAGAATGGGAATTAGATTTTGAGTGGCTAAAGATTCGGCATTTTATCAAAAAAAGATTTGGACGCGATCAATTGCCTGACCTTAATGGGGTGCTTTTTACGATTGGAATACAGGAATTAGGTCGCTGGCAAGCCGAATTTACGAAGGAGGAAAAACAAGATTTGATGCATATTGCCGTCTGCCGCCTACTGAGTTATCAAGGTTATTATGCTTTCAAGGGACGAGACGCTGATGGATGGCCACATTGGGAGGTATTGAAACCCGTTAAGTCTCAGGGAATGGAAAATCAGGAAGAACTTTTAAAGATAAATGTTATTCGCTACTTCAAAGAATGGCAGGAAGAAAATGGGGATTTAGATGAAGAGGAGTAAAAAATAGCGATTTCAGAATTGTTGCCTTTTACTAGCCTATTTGATTACACGCTGAACCTAACGATAAAATTATGAAACGAATTCTGTTTTTTCTTGCACTAACTGTCCTCATTGGCAGTTGCTCTAAAGATGACCACACCTACGCTGAAATCATCACCGATTTTGGTACCATGAAGGTGATGTTGTATAACACTACCCCCAAACACAGAGATAACTTTATCAAACTGGCGAAAGAGGGCTATTACGATGGCTTGCTATTCCATCGTGTAATGAATGGTTTTATGATTCAGGGTGGTGATCCAAATTCAAAGAATGCTAGCCCCGGCCAACAGTTAGGTATGGGAGGCCCAGGTTATGACGTAGATCAAGAGATCGGCGCACCTCACCTAAAAGGAGCTTTGGCTGCTGCCCAACCGCCTAATTCTCCTCAAAAACGCTCCTCGGGGTCCCAATTTTATGTCGTACAGGGCCAGCCCATGACTGATCTTGCTTTGGATGAAATGGAAAAGCGACAGAACGTCACCTATTCACCCGCCCAACGACAATTGTATCGAGAGATTGGTGGAACACCTTTTCTCGATAATCTTTATACCGTATTTGGGGAAGTAGTAGAAGGATTTGATGTGATAGATAAGATAGCAGCCGTTCCAGTTAGCGATGCTAATCGCCCGGTGGAAGATGTAAAAATGACCATTAAAATATTGTAAACTGAGTTAAATGATGGATTTTAAAAGTATAGGTTTGGGACTGTTTATAGGAGGACTCTTTCTCCTAGGTTCTTGTGCTAGACCCATAGCTAATTTTGTGATACAAGGTGAAAAAACAGCGCCGACCAAGATCTCCTTCGAGAATATGTCGGAAAAAGCTGATTCTTTCTATTGGGATTTTGGAGATGGAACCACATCCGTTGATTCTTCTCCGGTACATCGGTATCGTTCCTCTGGAAATTACTTGGTGAGCCTCAAGGCCATGAAAGAAGGGAAAAAGAAAGGGCGCTTGAAAGAAGAGCGCTTGATTATCGAGGCACCTACTGAATGTTTAGTGGAAGTGGAAACGCCTTTCGGGAACATGCTCATCCGCCTGTTTGATGAAACGCCCAAGCACCAGGAGAATTTTCAAAAACTGGTACAGGAAGGCTTTTATGACAGCCTACTCTTTCACCGGGTGATCGACGGATTTATGGTACAAGGAGGAGATCCTAATTCCCGGGATGCAAAACCAGGTGCTAGAGTCGGTTCTGGAGGCCCTGGGTATACCATAGCGGCCGAGTTCTCGGATACACTGATTCACCTCAAGGGGAGATTAGCTGCTGCACGACAACCGGATCGGGTCAATCCGAAAAAGAATTCATCAGGTTCTCAATTCTATATTGTCCATGGACGCACCTTCACAGATCGCGAACTGGATCAGTTACAAGCTCAATCGGGTAATCGTTATTCACCGGCTCAAAGAGAGGCTTATAAAACGATAGGAGGTTATCCTCCTTTGGATGGAAACTATACGGTATTCGGTCAGGTAATAGAAGGTCTAGAGGTAATTGATGAGATCGCAAAGGTGAAGAAACTTCCTGGGGATAGACCCCGAGAAGACGTCTGGATGGTAATACACTTGATTAATTAGTGCCAATTGCTATCTGCTACAACTAAAGAACTAAGATATCCAATAACAAATAAACAATGGCTAAAAATTTGCTACTAGGCATCGACGTTGGGGGATCAGGAATAAAAGGTGGGCTAGTCGATGTATCGAAAGGAGAATTGGTCTCTGAAAGATTTCGCTTGGCTACCCCACAGCCAGCTACACCCAAAGCAATGGCTAAGACTTTTGCTGCAGTGGTAGAACATTTTGATTACAAAGGCGCTATAGGCTGTGGCTTCCCAGCTATTATCAAAAAAGGAGTTGCCCATAGTGCAGCCAATATAGATAAGAAGTGGATCAATACGAATGCTGCTGGCCTTTTCAGCGAAGCAAGCGGTTGTAAGGTAACGGTTGTGAATGACGCTGATGCCGCCGGATTAGCCTCTTCTTATTTTGGATTAGGGAAAGGCAGAAAGGACGTTGTACTATTCTTAACGATTGGATCTGGTATCGGATCGGCCTTATTCATGGGCGGGAAATTAATTCCAAACACAGAATTAGGGCACGTCTATTTGAAAGGTCAAGATGAAATCGCTGAAAAATTTGCAGCTGACTCCGCACGGAAAAGAGAGGGACTCTCTTGGGAGGATTGGGGCAAAAGATTCAATGTCTATTTGCGCCATATCGATCGTTTGCTGTCTCCAGACTTAGTGATATTAGGCGGAGGAGCGAGTAAGCATTTTGCAAAGTACGAAGCCTGCCTTGAGGTGGCAGCTCAAGTCGAGCCTTCCCATATGAAAAACATGGCAGGAATTATCGGAGCCGCCGTTTGTGCGATACCCACCAAAAAGTAATAAGGATCAGCCTACTGGCAGGTTTATTTTATGGTGTATTTGTACTAGTTGAGATAAACAGAGATGACGGATTGGATACGCTCATCTTCATTCAATTCAGGATCTGTCTCTTATACACATCTCCGAGCCCACGAGACCGAG
>CAJXUM010000122.1 GCA_913060855.1 uncultured Lewinella sp.
AGATCAGCCTCGGTCTCGTGGGCTCGGAGATGTGTATAAGAGACAGGAATGAAGCAACGTTTCGGCATCGCCCAGTTGCTGCTCAACAATCCCCAACTCATCATTGTCGACGAACCCACCGCCGGACTCGATCCCGCCGAGCGACAGCGCTTCCTCAATATCTTACGAGAAATCGGCACTGAACATACTGTCATTTTTTCGACCCATATCGTAGATGACGTAAAAGACCTATGCCATGAAATGGCCATCATGAATGGCGGACGTGTGCTCCAGCAAATCACCCCGACCGATGCGACCGCAGCCATTCATGGACAAATTTGGACCCGGCGGATTCTCCGGGATGAATTGGAAGACATGGAAAAGCGATTCTCGATTCTTTCTTCACACTACAATCGCGATAATTCCATCAATATACGGGTGCATCATTCGAAGCCTCCAGCGCCCCAGTTTGAATTGGCGGAGCCGGGGTTGGAGGATGTGTATTTTATTGCTTTGCAGGGGGAGGTCGGAGCGTAGTCCGTCAATTTATCGGCGAGGCTCAATAGCCATATCCCAGCCGCCAACAAAGCGAGGTCCAGGGCTTTTGGTACGAACACGGAGGCACAGAGGTAAAGAGCCACGGTCAGGGCTTTTTATTTTCATTTTCATTGATATTTTGATTACCAACGACAGCAGGAGCTGTCAGTGGCGAGGGACAGGACAGGTACCGAGCTGGAGCTACAGTACCAACGGCGAATGCGGCGAACACAGCGCCTTTTGATTTTGATTTCAATTCACATTTTCATTGAGAATGACAGCAGGAGCTGTCGGCAGGCTAGGACGGGGCAAGGTACACAGCAGGAGCTCATGTACCAACGGCGGAAGCAGCGATAGTGCTGACTTTTGATTTTTATTGACATTTTGATTTCCATTTTCATTCAACCCTTATTCCATGTTTTATACCATCTTCAAATACGAATACAAGCATTGGTTGCGACAGCCCAGCCTATATATTTATGCCTTGTTCTTTTTAGTCATCTCGCTGGGGACGATGTGGGGAATGGCGGCGGAAAGCAGTTCGGAGTCGGTGCGGATCATCAATTCACCGAGACAGATCAATGTCATGGCGAATCTGTTTAATACGCTCTTACTTTTCTTACTGCCATCTATTATTGGGCTCTCGATTTATCGGGATTTCCAGCATAATATGCATACCCTACTCTACTCTTTTCCCTTTACTAAAAGAGATTACTTGCTAGGCAAATTGCTGAGTTCTGTGAGTATCGTTATCTTGATTGTAGCGATGATTGGCCTGGGATTCATGGTGGGGCCCTATATGCCAGGCGTGAATCCGGCGAATGTCGTTCCTTTCAATATACAAGCCTATCTGCAATTATACCTAGTCTTTCTTTTGCCTAATATTCTATTATTTGGGGCGATTATCTTTTCGGTAGTGACCTTTACGCGGAATATCTACGCGGGTTTTATCGCAGTCATTTTGATCATCATTCTTCAGGCGATTATTGAGGGCATCTTGAAGGGTGTCGAATGGCGTTACTTTGCGGCCTTATTCGACCCGCTGGGCGATGAGGCGGTCAAGTACTATACACGCCATTGGACCTTGGCTGAACGGAACGAATTGTTGATTCCCTTGAAGGGGGTGATTATTCACAATCGTTTGCTTTGGTCGGGCATCGCTCTAGCGATATTTGGCAGTGTATTTCGCTATTTCAAATTTAGTCAGCAAGGCTTTACAACTAAGGCGAAAAAGGGAAGCGCAGAGCGAGTAGTCAAAGAAAACTTTGGCCAACTCATCAAGGTAGAATTGCCGAAGGTAAGTTTCGATTTTTCATTCCTCCATCAGCTACGAACTGCCTGGCAACTCTCTCAAGTTGATTTTAGGCATATCATCCGCAGTTGGTTATTCATCTCCATTTTATTGGGTGGCTTTTTGGCTATTTTCTTCCAACAAGCTGAGATGAATCCGCTGTATGGCTTCAAATTACTGCCCGTCACCTGGAAAATGTTATTCATTCCCAGCTTCATTTATTCTGGGCTGATCAATCTGGTTACCTTTTTGTTTGCGGGGATGTTGATTCATCGTGCCCAACTAGCTCGGATGAACCATTTGGTGGATATTAGTCCTTTGCCCAATTGGGCTTTCTTACTGTCGAAGGTATTGGCGCTGGTCAAGATTCAGGTTCTATTGCTCGGGTTTATTATCCTAGCCGGTCTGGTCGTGCAGCTTTCTAATGGCTTTTATGATGTCAAGCTTGGGCTCTATATATCGGAAGTTTATGGCCTACACCTGATTCACTTTGTCATTTGGGCCTGTCTGGCAATTTTTGTCCAAACACTTTCGCCCAATCCTTACCTGGGATTTTTCTTCTTGCTGCTCATTCCACTGGGTACGATCATGATTCCTAGTTTGGCGGATATGATTGGATGGGACTTCCTCAAACAAGCCGTTTTTCTATACAACCAGGTTCCCGGTCATACGCTTGGGTTTGACTATTCAGATTTGAACCAATATGCTTCTTTTCTCCCGACTTATTGGGTATACAAGAGCTACTGGCTACTAGGAGGACTTTGTCTGGTGACCCTTTCCTACCTATTCTGGACCCGCGGTATTCCTTCCAACTTTTCTGAAAGATTATCGATTGCGAAGGCGAGATTTCATGGGCCCGTTTTGGGCGTCTTTGTACTCCTGAGTTGCTGTTTCATTGGTGCTGGGGCAGGTATTTACCTAGAAGAAAACCTGTGGCATAAAACAAGAATCACCGATGAGGATGAAAAGACTTTTAAAGTAGAAAATGAAAAGCGCTACCAACTATATGAGTCACTTATCCAACCCCGAGTGACTGCCGTGAAAATCGATATGGATTTATACCCCAACCAAAAGGCTTTTCGAGCGAGCGGCAGCTATACCCTCGTCAACAAAGCAGCAAAAGCTATCGATACCTTGCTCATCGCGTATAGCTTTAGGGAGAAAAATCAGTACACTTTTGATAGGGAGACGGCGGTGATCAGTCAGGATAGTCAGATCAAGTTTGACGTCCTACGTTTGCTGCAAAGTCTACAGCCGGGAGACAGCATAAAGATGAATTTCCAAGTAGAGAACGAAGACAATACCCTCTTTAATGTCAACTCTCGTGTGCTGGCCAATGGTACTTTTATTGGCAGTCAAATTTTCCCTCAATTGGGTTATAGAAAGGTAGAAATAACAGATAATGTGGAGCGTAAAAAACAGGGCTTGCCCGAAAAAGAAACCAGTATTCCTCTACCCTCCGATACGACTGCATTGGGCTACGCCTATTCCGAAAATGATTCCGATTGGATTGATTTTGAGGCAACAGTCTCTACCACGGCCGATCAAATGGCCTTTGCCCCTGGCGTTTTACAAAAGGAATGGACAGCAGACGGGCGGCGGTTTTTTCATTACAAAACAGCGCATAAAATCGCTGATGTGTTTTGTTTTAATTCAGGTCGCTATGCCGTAAAGAAAGACCAATGGGAAGACACCGAGATTTCCATCTATTATCATCCAGGCCATGACTATAACCTCAATAGCCTCATGGAGGGTGTGAAAGCTTCCTTGGCCTATAACAGCCGTTGGTTTGGCCCTTACAAGCACACCGAGCTTCGCATTGTAGAATACCCCAAAACGGAAGGCACTTATGCCACTATCATGGGGAATCTGATGCCTTATTCCGAGTTGTATCTGATCGGCGATATCGATACCACAGGAGCAGGTAGCATTGATCTACCCTTCTATGTATCGGCGCATGAAGTGGCGCATCATTGGTGGGGCCACCAAGTCAATCCAGCCAATATTTTAGGCGGTAAAATGGTCTCCGAAAGCATGGCCGAATATGTAGGCTTAAAGGTCTTGGAAGGGCGGTACGGCAAAGCCATGATACGCCGTTTTTTGCGCCAAGATCTCGACTTATACCTGACTGGCCGGGCCAATGAACGGAAAAAAGAAACGCCACTTCTATACGCCTACCCCCACCAGGAATATATCAACTACCAAAAAGGTGCACTAGTTTTCTACGCCCTGAGTGATTATGTCGGAGAAGAAGTGCTGAATAAGGCCTTGCAGATCTACCTAGAAAAGATGCGTTACAAAGGACCGCCACTGCCTCACTCCCTAGGGCTCCTGGCTGCTGTGCAAACCGTTATTCCCGACTCGCTACAATATCTAGTCAAGGATTTATTTGAAACAGTCACCCTCTACGATAATCAAATGGAATCTAGCACCATCACTCCTTTAGCGGATGGTCGTTATCAATTGGATATCAACTTCACCGTCAGCAAATTCCGGAGTGATGGCTTCGGCCACCGGCTCTATAGTGATAATCAACAGGATTCTCTTCAATATATGCCCACGGATGCCAAGGCGACAATCTCGTCCCTTCTATTGGCCGACTATATCGAAGTGGGCGTTTTTGGTGCGGAGAAAACAGCCGGAGAACCGCTACCTATTTACCTACAGAAACATAAAATTACTGCCATTCATAATCGAATTTCTGTGATCGTAGATCAAAAGCCCGTGGAAGTAGGCGTTGATCCCTATCATAAGTTGATTGATGTATTACCAGAAGATAATCGGAAGCAAGTGAAGTAGTAGCTAAGGAATAACCGTTGGTACCGCAGCTCCAGCTTGGTACCTGCCTTGTCCCTCTTTTTTGACAGCTCCTGCTTTCGCCTACAATGAAAATCAAAAGATGAGGGGAACTATCCGAATCAATTGGACCACTACGGGCGTTTTTTGGCAACTATGGGCTCGCCCTTTTGGATATAGGTGCTTTTTATGACTTGATTTTGGTCATTCAATACAAATTCGAGTTGGGCGTCGAAGGCACGGTAAAAGAACTTATTTTTAGCGGTTGGATAAATAGGTAGCGGAGGATATTTACCTACTTGGGTGAAGAGCTGATTGCCTTTTTGCGAGATGGTCAGGACATTTCCTTTCCTAAGATCATATTGACCTAGGTAGGGCTGTAGGTCCTTTTCAGATAAACTGATGATCTTCCTGAGGGGCTGCATTCGCTTATTGGGATCGAGGGTCATTTCGTACAATTCTCGATGGAGGTTATATTCGTTTCCATCGGTATTATTGGCTAAGACGGCTACCACGAATCTTTGATCTAGAAAAATACTGAGATAAGTACTGGTACCGGACTGACTGCCGCCATGCCGCACGATCCGACCATAGACGGGATCATTGACTACATACCAACCCATTCCATAAGGCGTTCCTTTCCATTCTAGGTCGGCGGGAATGCGCATCAGCTTCAGGCTTTCTTCAGTAATGAGTTCGTTATCCAAAACGGCTTGTCCAAAATGCAGGAGGTCTTCTGCGGTAGAGAGTAGTCCGCCCCCTGGATATTTCAAACTTAGGTCGGTTTGCTTGTCGGCGATAAAGGCCCCTTTCTTGGTCTTCTTGTATAGCTTGGCTTGGTTTGGGTAGGATTGTCCAAAGATTTCAAGGCTGGTGCTTTTCATGCCCGCAGGTGTCCAGACATTTTCCTGCATGTAATCAGCATAAGATTGGCCAGTGACTTTTTCGAGGATTGCGCCGAGCAGGGTGTAACCATAGGTGGAGTATAAATAAGCGGTGCCAGGTTTGTGCGCTAAGGATCGGTCTTTGAACAAGGCAACGGCCTCATCCAAACTATTAAAATGCATGGATGGGAAGGCCTCTTTTCGACTTTTATAGAATGGAACGCCTCCGACGTGTTTCAGCAAGTGCCGAACGCTCAGTTCTCCTTTGTCACTTCGAGGGTAATCTTTGATGTATTCCTGGATCGGCACATCCAAATCTATCTGGCCTTTTTCTACCAATTGCATAATGGCTATCGCCGTCATCGGCTTGGTGATAGAGGCAATGCGATGACGCATTTCACTACTTGCTGCCTGCTTATTTTTGATATCTCGATAGCCTGCTCCTCCGGTCCAAACCACCTGATCTTGGTAGAACACACCGGCTGACACACCTACAAAGTCTTGCAAAGCGATATATTGATCCAACAGAGAATCGGCTTTCGCTTCAATCCGCTTGTGCTCGACTGCCGATAGTGGCTTCGCTTCCTGCGCCAAAGCAAAAGAACCCATATGGGTCAGGATAAAAGCGCTGATAATGATGCCTATATTTTTCATGGTATTAGTATTGGTTGTTTGAATACTTCAAATATCAGGGCAAAACCGAGTGCTTTTTTGAAAAGTGGCTGGTTGTAGCTTTGCGCAGGTTGGATGGGTAGGCTGGGTCGACGAGTGTATTCGGCGACTTTGGTGGCTTGTTCGGGGGTAGGAATGATAGATTCGGCGATATTTGGGGGTAGATGGGGGATTAGCTGTATTTTTGAGGTAGCTGCAACAGCGTAAAGGCTAAATGATGAAAAGTGTGATCAATATAGGCAACGATATAGCAAAGAACCGAGTGCTGGTGCATGTGCTGGCTTGGACTGCATTTGTCGTGGGCTGGATTGTCTATGCTGCACTTTGGGGCAACCCCATCTATGAATTAGTGGTGAATAAATTCTGCTACCTAGTACCTCAGCTGCTGGCGACTTATTTCTTGCTGTATTATCAGCTGCCTAAGTTAGTATACCGAAAAAAATATGGCTGGTTTTTACTTTCATTGGGGCTGGCCGCCTACTTCACTTCTGCCTTAGCCCGCCTGATCAAAATATATGTGTACGAACCGGCGATGGGCTCCAACTTGCCCAAAGACAGCCTCTATGATATCTTCACACAGTTGTTCCCATTGGTGGGACAATACCTATTGTGGGTGTATATACCGCCGATCATGGCGGTCATCCTGAAATTATTGAAAGATCACTTCGTTGAAAAGCAACAATTCGAGCAACTCCGCCATGAAAAAACAATAGCCGAGCTCAACTTTTTGCAAGCCCAACTTCATCCGCATTTCCTCTTTAACACCCTGAATAATCTTTACACCTTGACGATCTATAAGTCAGAAAAGGCACCGGCACTTATCCTCAAGCTATCCGAGATGGTAGATTATATGTTCAAAGAATGCAAAGAAGATCAAGTATCTGTTGCTAAGGAAGTACAATTGCTACAAAACTATATCGACCTCGAATTGCTCCGCTATGGCGACCGACTGACACTTACTTTTAACCATCAAATAGATGATCCCTCCACCACTATCGCACCATTGATTTTACTCTCCATTGTCGAAAATGCCTTCAAGCATGGGGCTAGTGGTGACCTGGGCCAGCCTCGGATAGAGATTGAACTATCGGTACAAAAAGGCAGGCTCCATTATCGGGTTTTTAATACTAAAGTAGCCGTAGCACAAAGCGATTTCACCGATTTCAAAAAAGGGATAGGGGTGGATAACATTAAACGCCAATTGGCCTTGCGCTATCCGGGCACTCATAATTTAGTCACGCAGGAGGAACCGACGTCCTACGAGTTACTCCTGGATATTCATTTAGAGGCAAACCCCCTACAAAAGCGCGCTTAATGAAGGAGTCCACGACGATAATCGACCAATTATTACAGCAGCGTATCCTGCGCCATCTTGCCTTTTGGGTAATGGTGACTTTAGCTTACCCTCTTCTCTCCCTAGCGATTAACCAGCCTGTTCTTCCTGCACTAGTCTCCAAGCTATTCTATCTGCCTCCTCAAATCATCGCGGCTTATTTGTTGGTCTATTATCAGCTACCCCAACTCTTGTATCGGAAGAAATACCTTCGCTTTGTGGGTTCTGTCCTACTGAGCACCTATATTTTGGCCGCCCTCTCACATGTGTTAGAAGATCACGCGCTAATTCCTCTTTTTGCCCCCACAGAAGAACAATGTAGCTTATACGAGATCTTTAGCTTATATGAACCTAATGCTATCTATGTCATATGGTTATGCCTTATTCCCATCACCATGGCAAGTATGAAGTTGATCAAGGAGCGATTTGAGCGCAAACAAGCTTTTGCTATTTTGCAGCAAGAAAAAGCACAGGCTGAACTCAATCTATTGAAAGCACAGGTGCACCCCCGCTTCCTGTCCAATACCTTAAAAACTTTGTACAACTTGAGTTTGCAGCAATCAGATGAAGCACCGGAAGTAATCGAGAAGCTATCTGAAATTTTGGATTATATGCTCTATCAATCCCAAGCAGATCGGGTAGCTTTGAGCAAAGAAATAGAGTTGGTCCAAACTTTCCTAGAACTCGAAACCCTTAAGCACGGTGAACGGATGCAGCTATCCTTCCATCCACCTACGAGCACTCATCGGATGAAAGTCGCGCCACTCCTTTTACTATCGATGATAGAAGATGCTTTCGTCTATGAACAGGAGAGGGAACAAGGTCCTTTTTACATCCAAATCGACCTGCAGGCTACTGATAAGCAATTGAAATTAGCCATTAGTAGCACACAATCTCGCGGCCAGTCCAAAAGAGATACCAATGAGGTGGATATACAACGGCAATTACATCTCCTCTATCCGCAAAAACATCAGCTGAAACGAACAGAATCAGCTGAGCATTACCAAGCCCAATTAACGCTCGATCTATGACTGAATCCATCAAATGTCTGATTGTAGATGACGAACCTTTAGCGATTAAACTGATTAAAACGCATATTGAGAAGCTACCTGATTTAGAGATTGTGGCGAGTTGTCATAATGCCATTGAAGCGTTTGAGATATTGAAAAAAGAAAAGATAGATTTGCTCTTTCTCGATATTCAAATGCCAGTGCTAACGGGTATCGAATTTGTAAAATCCCTACAGCATCCGCCCAGTATTATATTCACCACCGCCTACCGGCAATATGCTGTTGAAAGCTATGAATTGGAGGTCGTCGATTACTTGTTGAAGCCCATCACCTTTACTCGTTTCTTCAAGGCGATCAATAAGTACATGAATGGTCGACCTAGCCCAGAAGCACCTGCTGCGGTTTCAATCCCAGCTAGTACGCCATCGACTCCCGAAGAAACTTTCATCTATGTAAATGCCAATAAAAAGCACATCAAAATCTGGCATAAGGAGATCGAATACATTGAAAGTATTAAAGACTATATCCGCATTCACACGGCCAATGATTCGGTTATGACCAAGGAGAAAATCAGTGAATTCGAACAAAAACTACCCTCCTACTTTTTGCGCATCCATCGGTCCTTCATCGTGAATACTAGCAAGATTACGGCCTATACGGCGCATGATGTGGAGATAAAAGAAAAGGAAATACCGATTGGCGGGAGTTATAAAAAACAGGTCTTTGAAAAATTGAGTAGCCCGTAAATTCCGCCTTGGCTATTGCCATTTAATCCAGTTGGCATGACCATTGGTTTCCCCCAATATTGTAGTCATTTTCTTACCGGCTTGATAATGGGTGAGAACGATTTTGACCCCTGGCTTATCGTCAATGAGTCCATCAAAGACCCTATTGGCTTCGATCGCCAAGTAATAAAAATCACGGTATTGACCTACCTCATCCAGCATCTGCCTAAAAGCTTGCCGCTGTGCCATCGTAAATTGATAAAGAACATGAGTATGATATACCAGCAGGCCTTCCATTTTGGGCACGGTATCTATAATCGATTGAAATGCATCGGGTTGATCGGCTTTGTATAAGGTTACATCCGAAGTTTTCGCAGCCGTTATTGCGGCTTCCATTCTAATAAAACGTTCCTCCGAATCAGGCCAAATCAATGCTTTCAGCCAGTTGCCGTTCTCCTCATCTTTGAGGTCTAATGGATTTTGGTCTATCCCAATTTTTCTTTTCACCCTAGCCATGGTCGGGAAAGAGGGCAAAGTCCCTCCTAAAATCTCGCTCTTAATTTTGACCTCACTACTTCCCCATTGGCGGCCCTCACCATAGTTGTATTGGTAGTTATCAAAGTTCAGGGTGAGCCCTGAACTGGTTCCGATATCCACCAAGTTGATCGGCACATCCGAAGGAAACAAGGAAGAAACAATCGGCATGATATAGGCAGTCCTGTTTATCGCATTGGTTTGGACAATCCGCTGACTCAATAACGCTACTATTTCTGCTTCCCTCCTTTGGCAAAAATCCTTGATTAGGTCAATAGGAATTCCAGGGCTTGCTCGCTTACTTATGGAGGGGTAATATCTCCTTAATTCTTCTGCTTCAGCAGGCAGCAGCAAATAATGCAGGGCACCATAAAACAAATTAGGGATAGGTTGTCCTTGTCTTGCATGGGCGGCTAGCTGTAACAAGTCCGTTTCCTCCATCATATCGAGAGATAATTGATAATATAAGGGAGATACGTTTTTACATTCTCGCTCTGCAAAGGTTTGGAAGCTGTCTCTTATACACATCTGACGCTGCCGACGAAGAGGATAGTGTAGA
>CAJXUM010000123.1 GCA_913060855.1 uncultured Lewinella sp.
GATCAGCCTCGGTCTCGTGGGCTCGGAGATGTGTATAAGAGACAGGTAAAAAGGAATAATAGAAAATATACGGTCTCTCCCGTAAATTTTGCTACGTATTTTAGCGTAAAGGAAGATGTTATTTCTGTTATATCTCCTAAATATAAATTCCAATTTGATACCAAGGATGGTGCCATCGGGGAAAATATTTCCACTGAAAAGACGGCAGATGTTTTCTTTCAAGGTAGAATGGAACAAGAATGTACTGGAGCATACGTTTTTCGACAAATTGCCCAAGGTAGTCGAACACCTTATACCGATTTAGTACTTATTCCTGAAGTAGGTATTATTGAAATGCGTTCGGGACAGACCTTAGATCAGGCTTTAACGAATGGCATGCGATTGGAAAAGGTAAACGATGATTCCTTTGAAGACTATTTAGAGGAGAAGTGTGAAGAATCACTTTCTGATAATGTTCTGGCTAATAGTAAGCCCTCACGAGCCAAGGAAGCGGAGGTGACTCCCTCTGGTGCTATTGGTTATGATATGACGGTAAAGAATGGCAATGTTCGGCAAAGGGTGAATCCTTCTGCCAATCAGCCTTCGAGTAGCTCTCTACCCAACACGGTCAATAGAGGATCCACTAGTAACAATACAGCACTTAGTCCTGGTGGAACCAATCAATACCATACAGTGAAAAAGGGTGAGACACTTTATCGAATTTCAAAAAAATATGATATTTCAGTAGGACAGATCAAGTCTTGGAATAGTTTAAATTCTAACCTGATTACCACTGGCAGTCAATTGATGGTAGGTACGCAAGCCGTGGCTGTCGACAATGCTGTTAACAATAATACGGCAACTACTAACCAGCAGTCAGATTTCGCCAATAATAATAGTAATAAGCCAAGGTATTTTCCAGCTCCTTACAATACTACTTATCGCCCCAATGGCAGCAATGAAGTATTGACAAATAAAGGAGTGGCCGAAAGTTACCAAGTCAAGCCAGGAGATACTGTAGCTTCTCTTGCGATGCGGTTTGGCTTTACCGAAAAGAAATTTAGAGAAATCAATCAATTGGGTAATAGCGACTTCATTAAGATTGGACAAGCATTAAAGACTAGTGATTGTAATTGTCCAACTAATAGTAATAACACCCCTACGGTTGAAGCCCCTCAAGAATTTAATTTTGTGCAAAAAGGATCGGACGTTAGTTCTGATAATTTTGATACACCAACTGCTAACCGTAATACCGTAGATAGTCCGAGAAACTACCCGGTCAATTTCAGTGATACACCCATTCCTGTGAGTAGCAGTAATTTTACGCCTCCTAGTGAGATGAATAGTACTCGTTCTCCTTCTCCAATGTACGCCCCTAGGGGAATCGATCAGCAGGATGCAAACAGTAATCCTTATGAGGCGGAGCAAAATACACCACGGACTACCCGGCAACCCTCGCCTTATGATGCGATTATTCCTAATAGCTTTGACACCTATTCTCCTATTAGAACCGGAAGTTCTGATCAGGCGGTGCGAGGTTTGGATTCTGCGCCTCAAAACAGTAATAGAAAAAGACATGTCGTGCAAGAAGGAGAAGACATCTTCAGAATTGCTAGAATGTACAATATGACAACTGAGCGTTTGCGAACACTCAACCAGTTAGAATTAGGAGAGGTAATTATTCCTACACAAAAGTTGTTTATCGAATAGTATAAAGAACCCGTAACCAATAAAAAAGGCACGAGATTGATCTCGTGCCTTTTTTATTGGTGTATACATGACGTGGGATAAAAAAGCGAAAATAACTTCCTTTTTTATCCCGGTCAGTATATAGTGACCGGACGTAAAGTTAATTTTACAGAATCACGATTTTACCCCGCGTCAGCTATAGATCTTGGTAAAGATCCTTTCTTGAGACTTTAAAAGGTAAAGGTCCAAAGTGGCTCAACTTTATTTCGGCTAGCTTCCGGCCAGCTATAGCCCTCTCCTTCAAGGATCCACCATCCAACCAAGCCGTTAGAAATCCAGCCCAAAACGCATCCCCCGCACCCGTTGTGTCCTTCACTTTAATTTGGCGAGCAGCTAGGTGATAGGCCTCGTCTACGTTGGCCACATAACATCCCTTAGCCCCTAGTGTTACGCATACTTCCCTCGCACCAAGCTCAAGGAAATGCACAGCCGCTTTGGCAGGATCTTTAAGGGGTTGATTATACAATCTCTGCCAATCGACCTCGCTGATTTTCACAAAAGCACCTAAGCTACTATAGGTGGCCACTACTTCTTGCGCTTCTCGCTGGTTGGGCCAGATTTTCTTCGCGTAGTTCACATCGATAGCCAATTGCCCGCCCTCTTCTGCTACGAAGGAGGCTGCCTTTAGAATAGCTTGCTGTGCTGGCGCCTTACTCAGTCCAAAACAGGTGGTATGGAAAATCGAACAATCGCTGAGGTTCTGTTCCGTCAATTGCGCTTCGGTGATTTGACAGTCAGCCGCTCGATATGCTTCAAAGTTAGAGACTTCTTTTGAGCGAGTTACAAGAATCAAGGAGGTGGGTTGATCGACTCTAGCCAAATGAGCACAATCTACTTCTAGTGCTTGCACACAGTTTAATAAGTATTCGCCCATCGCATCTTGTCCGACTGTGGCAATCAGTTTGGCCTGATTACCTAAACGAGCCATGTTCATAGACAGATTCGCGGGGCTCCCGCCTTGTAGTCGCTTAAAGTCTTTTACTTCGTGCAAGTCTTCGGCAAAATCAGTACTAATGAAATCTACCAATAACTCACCAACAGCAATAATATCGAACCGACGATTCCGTATAGATGGTCGCTGTAGATTCATCAGATGTGTGCGTTTGTTTTCAATATTGCTTCTAGAAGACGAATTTATCCAAATTTTAAGGATCTAAAAAATTTCATTTGTGCATTTCTAGTCAATTGCTACCTTTATACCCTAAACTGACGTCATATATGTGTGCAAAAGAAAAAGCTAGACCTAGCCTCGTTCCTATCGAAGCCGTAGCGAATGAATTAACTGCTGGTGTGGAAAGATATCCTGATGTATTCTTTATCCATCAACCTGATCAAGTCACTCAATTTAAGGTTCAAAAGAAACGATACCTGATCTCAAGCCAGAATGGTATCAGTTTAGAAGTTCGAATCTACTCTCCTTCCATTATCCGATTTAGGTATGCAATCACGGGTGATTTCGATCCTGATTTTTCCTATGCGCTAGACCCTGACTTTAAACCCATCAAAACCACTAAAAAACACAAGGAAAAGAAGAAGACCATTGAAATCGAAACCCAGCAGGTCAAATGTGTGATTTCTAAGCAAGATTTAGGCATACAATTATTCGACCTTAAGGATGGACGATTAATTCTGGCTGACCAGAATCCTTTTACGGCAAGAGCTACTATTCTGAAAGGTGTTGAATGGCTTAAAATTGAAAAGGCTTCCAGTAAAGATGTGCATTACTATGGCTTGGGGGACAAAAGTTGTTCCCTTGATTTGAGGGGCAAACAATTAGAAAACTGGAATTCTGATTCCTTTGGCTATAGCAAAGGCTCTGATCCTTTGTATCGTTCGATCCCATTCTATTATGGATTAGAAGAGGGTAAAGCCTATGGGATATTCCTGCACAATAGCAACCGTAGTCAGTTTGACTTTGATAGTAAAAAGAAAGGAACTTGTACCATTCTGGCTCATGGAGGAGAAATGGATTACTTCTTTATTTATGGTCCTGCGCTCACCAGCGTGGGGGGACAGTACATGGAAATGACCGGAAAACCGCCGCTCCCTCCGCTTTGGAGTTTAGGTTTCCATCAATGTCGGTGGAGTTACTTTCCTGCAGAACGGGTGCTAGATGTTGCCGATCAATTCCGAGATAAAAAGATTCCTTGCGATGCTATCTATCTGGACATTGATTACATGGACGGCTATCGATGCTTTACCTGGAATAAGGATTATTTCCCCAACCCTAAAAAGATGATCAAGAAGCTCTCTAAGAAAGGGTTTCAAACGGTAGTGATGATCGATCCTGGTATTCGGGTCGACCCTGATTATCATGTCTACAAGGATGGGAAAGAGAAAGATGTTTTCTGCCGAAGGTTTGATGGCAATATTATGAATGGTCCGGTTTGGCCGGAAGATTGTGTCTGGCCAGATTTCACCGACCCAGCAGTACGGGATTGGTGGGGTCCACTCTACAAAGATTTATATGTAAAAGATGGTATCAGTGGCTTCTGGAATGATATGAATGAGCCAGCCGTTTTCAAGGTTAATAGTTTGACATTCCCGGATGAGGTTCGTCATGACTTTGATGGAAATGGAGCCGATCATGCCAAAGCACACAATATATATGGCCAACAAATGGCTAGGGCTACTTACGATGGTTTACGCGAATTGCAGCCCAAAAAGCGGCCATTTCTAGTGACTCGTGCTTCTTTTTCTGGTGGCCAGCGATTTGCAGCGGTTTGGACTGGAGATAACTTAGCCGATTGGGAACATTTACGACTGGCTAATATCCAGTGCCAGCGATTGAGCCTTTCTGGCTTTTCTTTTGTGGGTACTGATATCGGGGGCTTTGCGGGAGTGCCCACTGGCGAATTGCTAGTTCGTTGGTTGCAGTTGGGAGTCTTCCATCCTTTCTATCGTATTCATTCTATGGGTAATAATGTAGATGGGGCGGCAGAGACAGAAGCCGAAATGATTGCTGAGGCCGAACGCCTTAATCGACTGGATCAGGAGCCTTGGGCGTTTGGTGATCCCTATACGGACTTGGCTCGGGAAGCGATAGAATTCAGGTATGAGTTGTTACCCTATATTTATAGTACTTTTTACCAGCACGTTCAGGATGGGCAACCTATGCTGAAGTCCCTCTCCTTTGTGGATCAAAATGACCCGAACACTTACAAAAGAGAAAATGAATTTTTATTTGGTGATCATATCCTAGTTTCGCCGGTGCTACGGGCTAAAGCCAGATCGGTATCGACTTACCTGCCGCAGGGGCAATGGTTGGATTATTGGACGGGGAAAACCTACAATGGTGGCCAACGATACAGCATTAGAGTGAAGATGAACAAGATTCCTCTCTTTGTCCGAGCAGGTGCCGTCATTCCGAATTACCCGGTGATGCAATATGTAGATGAGGTTCCAGTAAGGGAAATCACTCTCCGTACCTATGTCGGGGCCGCAGATAGTCAATGTTACATAGATCAGGGAGAAGGTTATGGTTATGAAAAACGGCAATACAAATTGTGTAAGTATAGCTCAGAGGTTGGAGAAGATGGTAGTTTCAAGATTAAGCAGCGCCAAAGTGGGAAATACAAACCAGCTTGTAAATCCTACCGCATTTTATTACATGGTTTGCAGGGATCTAATTATCAGGTAATGATAGATGGTAAGACTGCGCCGCTTGAAATAGTTGATGGCATAGGCGTCTTGACATCGGTTCCATTTAAATTCAAAAAGATTCAAGTGGTTACCGCATAAAATATTAGCTTTCTTTTCCTATAAAAAATGAGCCGCTTTAGAATTGACTTCTAAAGCGGCTTATTTTTGGTATATGAATCTAGTTTGCTATGGAAAGCCAAGCTTAGACTTCAGAAGTTTTCCAAGCTATGGCCAAGGAAACTTCTGAAGTCTTGCTCTCCTGTCTAATCTTAGCGCTTGTTAGACTTCTTGCCTTTCTTGGCATCACGCTGAGCTTGCACTTTCTTCTGTTCATTCATGGCTGACTCCAGCCGTTCTTGGAAGCCTGATTTCTTCTTCGGTTTCTTCTTATTCTCCTCCAGTTCTGCCCTGACTTTATCTTGATTAATAATATAGTTTTTGGTGATAACCGTCTGGCTGATATTGAATAAGTTACTGAAGAACAGGTAACAAGTCAATCCAGAAGCATAAGTATTGAAAAAGCCAAGGAACATGATCGGCATCAAATACTGCATATACTTCATGGCCGGATTGGCCGACATATCCATGTGCTTAGTATTATAGTAGGTATAAATCAAAGTCGTTCCTGCCCAAAGGATAGTAAACAAACTGATATGGCCTCCTACAAATGGAATTTCAGTTGGCAAAAAGAATAAGACATCATAAGAAGATAAATCCGTAGCCCAGAGGAAGCTCGCTTGTCGGAACTCAATAGAGGCAGGGAAAAATCGATAGAGTGCAATCCATATTGGCATCTGAATAACCATCGGCATACACCCACCTAGCGGATTAACCCCAAACTCGCGATACATTTTCATCGTCTCCACCTGTTGCTGCTGTGCGTCTTTTACCCGCTCTTTCACTTTCTCAATCTGTGGCTTAAGGGCAGCCATTTTAGATTGAGAGTATAACATTTTATAGGTCAAGGGGTAGAGTGCTAGCTTCACAAAAAGCGTCAAAACTAGAATTACGATCCCGGCGCTACCAATAAAGGAAGATAATATATTAAAGAGTGGCCTTACAATCCAACGGTTTACCGTACCAAAAATACTCCATCCAAAAGGTACGATATCCTCTAAATCATATCCAACCTCTCTCAATCGATCAAACTCATTGGGTCCGATATAGAATTCCATCGCGAAGCTTTCGCTAGCACTTCGCCCGACGGGAATACTCAATTCAGAGATCAGTTTTTTCAGGTCCTCATCTTCAGCATCATACACCTGGGTTTCCAATACTCCACTCGCAAAACTCTCCTTAGCAATCAAGGTTGAATTAAAGAACTGGTTGGAGTGACTAATCCATTTGATGCGTTGATCATCCAATTCTTCCACATCATCGGAAGTACAGGAGCAATAATCTACTCCGTCTTCAGCCGGTTTGAAATATATGGTGGAATATCTACGCTCAAAGTTATGGTTGATTTCTATACGATCCAGGTAATCTTGCCATACCAACTTAATCTCCTCGGCATCATTGGATAAGACATTCTGCAATCCCTGCAATTTAATGTCGTATCCTAAGCGATAGCTGCTATCTGTTAGGGTGTATTTTTGTTCAAAATATTGACCTTCTCCGGCATTAGCACGAAAAACTACTTCATTTCCGTTTTGCTGCACATCAAAGAATAAGTCACCCGTCCGAACACCTCCACTAGGCAAACTAGCTATGGGGAGTAGGTATTCAAATTTATTTTTTTCATCACTGAGGAGTTTTAATTCCTCTTTGACCTCCTCCTTTTCAGGGGTTAATACATTCTTCTTGTAATCTTTTAAGATCACTTCTTTGATACGCCCCCCTTTATTGGTAAGTACTACCGTCATCAAATCATTTTCAACGCGGATTAGTTTTTCTTCCCCAATACCTGCAGCTGAAAATGGCCCCAGTACGCCACTTAACTTTTCTTGTTTTAGCGAATCTGGCAGCGTAGCAATTTGCTCATCTAAGCTGACCTCCTTCACTTCTTCTACTTCTACGGGCACAGCATTCTGTTGCTGTTGCACAAGCTCCAATGAATCTCGGACTTGTTGTTGCCTATCCAACTCCTCTTGCGATGGCGTATTGAATTGCTGCCAAGCAATTAACAACACAAAAATCAAGGCAAATCCAATGAGTGTATTCTTATCCATTCATTAATATTTTAATATAAGTGGCTATCTGTTTGACCACTCTTCAAAAGCTCCGCAAATGTACAATTTTGTTTACGCTAAAAACAAGAATGATGGATGATTCTTCTTCTATCTTAGACCAAGTGTAAATTAGCTAGGTCAAATGATCCACTCCCATTCCTCTACTTCGCGCATATAATAAGGGAGTAAAGAACCCCAAGTTCCCTACTCCCTTGCTATTTCATAACGTTTGAAAGAAGAATCTGACTTTATACCAAAGCCGTTCCTTCTACTAGCTGATCAATGTTGATTCGACCAGGATACACCTTAAGTGCTTCTTCTAGGCAATCCATGGCTGCATGCAAATCTGTTGTATTTAGCACATAAGCGATTCGTACTTGATTGACTCCCAATCCTGGCGTAGCATAAAAACCTTCACCAGGAGACAACATAACGGTTGCTCCCTTGTGTTCGAATTTTTCCAATAGCCATTGACAGAAATGGTCTGCATTCTGTACCGGAAATTCGGCAAAACAATAAAAAGCACCTCCAGGAAGATAACTAGTTACTCCTTTGATGGCCTGCAACCTAGTAAATACCACCTTGCGACGTCGATCATACTCTGCTTTTACGTTATCCATATAAGTATCATCCATGTCAAGAGCTCCTTCAGCTAGGATTTGTCCTAGACCGGGAGGGCTCAAACGAAGCTTGGCAAAACGAATGACGGCTTCTAGCATTTCTTCGTTTCTACTAACCATTGCTCCTACCCTAGCGCCACAAGCACTATACCTTTTTGATACTGAATCGATTACAACTACGTTATTTTCGATTTCTTCCAACCTCAAAACGGAGAAAAAGTCCTGCCCATCATAGCAGAATTCGCGATAGACCTCATCTACAAATAGATATAGGTCGTATTTCTTTACGACTTGTGCCAATTCTTTCAAGGCTTTTTCAGGATAGAAACAGCCCGTTGGATTATTGGGATTCGTAATGAAAATAGCTTTCGTTTTGGGGGTAATTACCGCTTCGAAAGATTTTGCATCAGGCAAAGAAAAGCCATCCTCAAGATCACAAGTAACAGGTACTACATTTATATCTGCGATATGTGCAAAACCATTGTAGTTGGCATAAAAAGGTTCCGGCACTACCATCTCATCTCCCCTGTCCATACAGGCTAAGAACAAGAATTGAATGGCTTCCGAAGCTCCTGTGGTCACTACCACTTGTTCGGCCGTAATATCCGTATCGAATTTCGCGTAATACTCCACCAATTTCTTCCGGTAACTTGCGTTTCCGGCTGCTGGACTATAAGCTAGGATTTTTAAATCAGTCTCTTTGACTTTTGCCAAGGCCGCCGCAGGTGTTTCGATATCGGGTTGACCAATATTGAGATGATACACGTGCTTTCCTGCTGCTTTTACCTTATCAGCAATAGGCACCAGCTTACGGAAAGGAGATAAAGGTACCTCCTCTCCCCTTTTTGAAATCAATGGCATGATAAATGGTTTATTTAATAAAAAAAGTGCGCCAAAAATAATCCTATTTACGGGGGAATGAAAGCTAAGTTGTCTATCAACTTGCTTTTTTTTGGTTAAATTCTGAGGGCTCAGACTAAGAAAAGGAACATTATTAATTGATAATCAGATGCTTGAACTTTATTTTTATCTATTCTCCACAGTCAAACATCTTTGCTTTTTAGGAGGATAAACTAAAAGTCTTCAGCAGTTGATGATCCAGTTATCTAAACATTTCGATAGTAAGTACTTAGACATTAGTCAGAAGAAATGTTCGGTATTGTATTTTTTAATTTATTGCAATGCCGTTATATCCACCGTATCAAAAGTTGTAAAAGCGGAAGCCGGCACTTCTTTCAAAACAGCTATATCTGACAATTGAGGATTACCTCGATCACCAGAAAGGGTCAATGCACCATACTTTTTGTAGCTCTTCCAAGGCATAGCAAAACGAGGCGCTTCATCATCTGCATTTGTGAAAAAGTCCCATTGATTGACCAAGTTAGTAGCTGGATCAATATATACTAGGTACTTATTTTGTGGCGTCACTCCTACAGATTCAAAGGTCAAAGAAAGAACTTCAGCCATATTTCCGGTTAAGGTTGTGTCTTGTCCGACATGCTTTAAGGTTACACCAGAATCCTTCAACTTGAATGGCATCACCAACCAATACGAATCATTAATCCAAATTCTACGTCCTCGTTCCACGTATTTAGTAATCGAATCTGGATGAGATAAAACCCTCTCTCCTTTCTTCACCTGTCCGGTATTATTAAATATATCGACAAGGTAAGTCATGCTGTCCCCTGGCGATTCAATTCTAACCTTTCCTTCGTTCTTATCCCATAGAAGTGTTCTACGGCCAAAAAAGTTCCAATGCAAAAAACGAGTGGTATCCCAACTTTCTCTACCGCCCATCGCCTCCATGACCTTATCTGCCCATTCGATAGCTGCTTCATCCGAAGCTGCTGCATTAAATCCTTCTGCTGCTGGATTTCCCACTATGGCCACTGTAGCTTCCTCATTAGAAGTATTTACAGATTGACAAGCAAGACTCAAAATCATTAGGAAAGTAGCAAAAATCAGGTATCTCATCTATGTTAATTGGTTCTTTGACAATTTTTGTGTTCTAGTCAACTAAATACCGAAAGCTTTCGGTACAATCAACGCTCATTATTAATCGCTTATGATCTTCGTTTCTGTCTCTTATACACATCTGACGCTGCCGACGAAGAGGATAGTGTAGATC
>CAJXUM010000124.1 GCA_913060855.1 uncultured Lewinella sp.
GAGATCAGCCTCGGTCTCGTGGGCTCGGAGATGTGTATAAGAGACAGACCTTGATCTCTCTAAAAAAATTGGACTTTCTCCAGCACCTACCTTGGAGCGGGTAAAAAAACTAGAACAATCTGGGGTTATTGAAAGTTACCATGCGCAAGTGAGTCCACAGACGATTGGCTTGAATGTGAAAACATTTGTTTTGGTATCGCTGGCTTGGCAAAAAGAAAATGCACTTAATCACTTCTTGGAGAAAATCAAAGAAATTGAAGAAATCACCGAATGCTATATCATTACGGGTGAAGCCGATTTCTTGATCAAGATTGTGTGTAAAGATATTCCAACCTACGAAAAGTTATTGTTCAAAACACTGTCGCAGATCGAAGAGATTGAGCGCTTGAAGACATTGATGACTTTGAGCACCGTTAAAGACAGTAAGGTATTGCCTTATAAATACGAGTAAGAAAAATACCTTATCCATCCATCATTCGGGTCACTATTGCTAACGGCAGCAGTGACCCGAATTAGTTTATACCAAGGTATGGGGCACAAAAAGAGAAGTTTATTGTGGAGATTGGAAGGCGAAATATTAGACGTCCCTTCTTTTGTATTCGGCACTATGCATGTGCGGGATCAGTTGGCTTTTGGTGCTTTGGATACTTTGTATCGTTGTATAGATACTTGTGAGGCGCTGGCCACAGAGTTCCGTTTGGAAGATATGGGAGATCCCGGCGGCATGATGCAAGTAATGCAACAGTCTAGCCAAAGTCTGGATCAGTATTATCGCCCCAAGGTATACCAAAAGATGAGACGAATATTGCGGAAGACGCTGGGACTTGAGTTGGACCAGTTGAAGCATCTTCCTCCCTTTTTCGTTTTGAATATGATCAATGAGCAACTCATGGCAAAAGATATGCCGCTCTCATTAGATGAACAACTATCGGCTTATGCAGCCGCTCAGGATAAAACCTTGCTCGGTGTCGAGACCTTTGCGGAACAAATAGCGATCTTAGAGAAAATTCCAGTCGAGGAGCAACTGAAATCATTGCGTGCGATGCTTGCCCAGTTTGCCCGGCATCGCCGCCAGTTAAAATCTATTGGTGATTTATATGCTACCGGCGATGCGATCAAAATCTATAAAGCGACTAGGAAGGGCGCAGGCGGTTTAAGAAAACTACTTCTCTTTGATCGAAATAAAATCATGGCAGATCGCATTTATGATATTTGCCAATCACAGGCTACCTTTGTCGCCATTGGTGCGGGGCACTTGGCTGGCGCTAAAGGCGTTTTGAGGTACCTGAAGCAGAAAGGTTTACGCTTGATCCCCATTTCAATTGGGCCTTAAGAAGTGGTGAAAAATTAACATTTGCAACGTATCTTTTGAAAAGAAGGTTCGTATAAGCTATAAGTGTAAGAAAATTTATATAACAGTTCTCCTATCCGAATTGTGTTAAAATAATAGTTTTGCATCAGCTGAATTAAGCATAAAATTAAACCTAAAAGCACAAAACTGTAAGCTATTTCCCCTAGTGTATAATTAGAAACAAATAAACATTTAAGCATAGCAACGATGGGCATAAGCCCTGCATTGCTGGTCAACTAATTTGAGGACTATCTATCAGAATGTTCGCTGCAAAGCTGTCCAGTAAAGGCTTTTCCCATCATTACACTACAAACAACTAATCGCAAACGGTCATCCCATGGGACAGCGAATACTAATCTTACTATGTGTTGTTTTTGCATTGGAAATGCATGGCCAACAAACACCTGTACCGAAACCTAGTTTTTGGACAGTTCAAGAGGCGACAAATAAGCAATATCAATTGGATTATGCTTCTTTTTCGGCTCAACTACTCTCGGCTCATCCTGAGGCTTTAAAAATAGACCTACCCTTACCAGATGGCGGTTTTGCTACCTTTTCGGCGACGGAAAACAGTAATTTCAACGCTAAACTCAACGCCTCCTATCCCGCTATTAAGTCTTTTAGGGCCACCCTGGAACAACGTAAAGGCGTAGAAGTCCGCTTGTCTATTTCTCATAAACGTCTACGAGCTATCTACTTCTGGGAAGGAAAACGGTATCTTTTAGAAACCGTTAATGCGCAAACAGCTACCGAATATCATCTCATTACAGTCGAAGATTTGCCTATCCCGGAACACTTTGAGCAATTCTGTGGAATGGAAGGGGATTATCCAATAGAGGCTAGAGAGACCCAAGCAGAGAATGGCCGTGGCCGTGGCTTCAACCTTCGTGTTTTTGAATTGGCGGTATCGACAACTGGAGAATATGCCCAATACCACGGAGGGACTAAACCCGATAATATTGCCGCTATTAATGAGGTTTTACTGCATGTGAATGCGGTTTTTGAAACCGAATTAGCTATTCGCCTAGAGCTGGTACCTAATACCGAGCGATTAATATTTCTAGACCCAGAAACTGATCCTTATACCGAAGGGAATAAGGAGGTCATGTTCCAAGAGAGTCATGCTACCGCTTCAGAGTATCTGGGACTGAGCAAGTTTGATATAGGTCATTTATTCAATACTACTTTTGGTGGTTTAGCTTCGATTTCATCGATTTGTAATTATTCTAGAAAAGCGAAAGGGATTAGTGGTCTTGAGATCCCCGAGGGATACTATTTCGATTTGATCGTCATGCATGAGTTGGGGCATCAATTTGGCGCAAAACATACCCAAAATAGCGATTGTAACATAACTCCCAACTCTGCTTTTGAGCCGGGAAGTGGTTCTACCATCATGAGTTATGCGGGCTTATGTGAACCCAATGTGCAGTCTTTGCCAGATGACTATTTTCACAATGAAAGTTTGAAGACCATTAGCCGTATCGTCCGATCGGGGGTAACGGCTTTTTGTGTTGAAAATATTGATATTGACAATAACGAACCCACTGTGAATGCAGGGCCTAATTATACGATTCCAATTCTGACTCCCTTCGAATTGGAAGGTTCAGGTTTTGATTCGGATGGTGATCCATTGTTGTATAATTGGGAGCAATTTGATAAGGAGTTGGTGGTGCATCCACCTCGACCTGAATATACGATGGGGCCGATCTTTAGGTCTTATCCGCCTACTACTTCTCCTCGTAGAATGATACCGGCACAAAATTTCCTTCTCAATAATGTAGAGCCAATCTGGGAAGTATTACCATCAGTAGATCGGCTGGTGCATTTCCAGTTATCGGTACGAGACAACCATGAGGGAGTAGGTATTTCCGATTATGACGAAATGATTGTGCTTTTCAGTGAGGAGGCGGGCCCATTTTTGGTCACGCAGCCCAGCAATGAATCGGAATTCTGGTTTATTGGCCAAGAGGTCGATATCATTTGGGATGTAGCCAATACCGACCAGGAGCCGATTAATTGCCAAACCGTAAATATTTTACTTTCTCAAGACGGGGGACTTACATTCCCTATTGTCTTGGCGGAGGAAGTACCCAATAATGGAGTGTTTACCTTGAACGTTCCCGATTTGCCCAGCTCCAATAATCGAATTAAGATTGAAGCAGTAGACAACATATTTTTTGATATATCGAATCATGATTTTATGATCATGGATTTGCCTCCACCTTCTGTTACTGTGGATGTTTCACCGGCAAGTCAACAAGCCTGTATCCATTTTGGGGTACTTAGTTTTGAGCTTAGTGCTAATCCCGTTTGGGGTTTTGATAGTGATTTGACGGTAGAAGTAATTGGACAACCGGAGGGGACAACCATCGAGTTATCTAAGCCCTTTCTGCCAGCTGATGGATCCATGGTTGTGGCACTATTGGAAAATGGGCAGGTGCCTATTGGCGAAAGCAGCCTTGACTTGAAATTGTCGGGAGGAGAAACAGAAATCACTTTATCCTTGCCTCTTGTATTCGATGGCCCACCTACAACACTGCCAACTTGGTTTACCCCAACTTCTGGAATGGAAATTTTCAGTCCCAATGTTTTGATGAATTGGAATGTAGTCGAAGAAGCGACGGCCTTTAAGGTCGAATTGGCCACTAGTCCTGCATTCGGAACCAGTACGGTATTGTCAGAAGTAGTGCAAAATGAATTCTACCTCTATCAAGGCTTGGAAAAAGGCTTGGTCTACTATTGGCGAGTAACGAGTATGAATGAGTGTGGCGAAGGAGCAAGTACGCCCATCACCGCATTCCGTTCCTCCAACTTACCAACAGTTGATAAAGATTTGACAGTTTATACGAACGCTTTCCCGGCGATAGCTGGAGATGTCAGACCGATTACAGAAGCTTACTTACGTTCTGTCAGTAATTGTTGTGAAGAGGATGATGTCATCTATACCTTATTGGAATTACCCCAATTTGGGCGTTTGATACTGGATGAACAGGAATTGATGATGGGAGCCAGTTTTACCCAGCTGGACATTACAAGTGGCCGCTTAAACTACTTAAGTCTGGGTGAAATGGGAACGACAGATGCTTTTCGTTTTAGTGTACGGTCGGACCGAGGTTGGATCCTAAGTGCCCAGCTTGATATAGAAGTAGTAGATACTCAGATTAACTTAATTGATGCTGATCGGGTGATATGTGGGACTGACCCTGCAACATTTACTTTCCAAATTATCCTAGCTGAAGAAGGTCTCGAAGTGGAGCCCAGTGTTAGTGGTTTGCCGCCGGGCTTGGTTGGAACCTTTAGTCCTAGCACCTTATCGACCTCCGGTGAGGTAACGCTAGAGATAAATCAGGTAGCACCGATTGCTTCTCCAGGTGATATTGTTTTTTCCGCTGCTTTTGCTTTCAGCGAAGTGGCCCAAAGTTTTGATTTGGATCTGGTGGTAATTCCAGGGGCAGCAGCACCTCTTTTAGCCCTTCCTGAATCTGGCGCTACAATAAACCCCGATGAGTTTGAGATGACTTGGCAAGGCGTAGGGGTGTCATCGGCATTTATTGTAGAAATTGCTGCCGATAATGGATTTAATGAAATACTTCATACAGATACGGTCTCTACGCTCGCTTACAATTGGGACGGTGCATCACCGGAGGAAATATATTTCTGGCAGGTCACCGCTATTGGTACCTGTGGTAATAGCCTGGCGTCGGAAACTCGGCTGATACGGACTGGTTATGAGGATTGCCGTTTAGTGGTCCTGGAAAATATTGACCTTTCTCAATTAGCTGGTGGAAATTTATCCTTCCAGGTTTCACAGCAAGAAAATATAAGCAAAGTGCGAATCCCTAAATTGCGGATGTTGCATGAGCAAACCCAACAATTGGAGATGTCTATCTTGTCTCCCAACCTAACAGAGGTGCTTTTATTTGACCAGCCTGACTGTGAGGGAAGCAATCTACTATTGCGTTTGGAGGATAATGCGCCGAATCCCAATTCACAATTATCAGCTGACTGTCAAGCGGATTTTTATTACTCCTTGGCGGGTACTTACAAAGCTGCTGAACCGTTCAGTGTTCTTAGAGGAGAGCCATCACAAGGGAATTGGCAATTGTCATTTTCTCAATCTGAAGGAGCCTTGAGCGGTACTTTAGAAGAAATACAGGTCGAAATTTGCTCCTTCAATAAGGAATCACAGGCATTTGATCTGCTGCGGAACCAAACACTTTGGCTATATCCCAAGCAGGAAGCTAACATTAATTCCAACTTTCTACAAGCAGATAACAGTGAGGTCGCATTGGAAGATTTAGTCTATGTGATAACTGCATTACCGGCAAAAGGTACCTTGAGTTTGGCCAATATTCCCTTGCAGATTGGAGATGAATTTAACCAATGGCAGGTCAATCGGGATCAGTTGACTTATCTACCTTCAGTTACAGATAGAAACCAAGATCAATTTAGCTTTTTTGTAAAAGCACCCAAGGGACGTTTAATACCCGAGCAAGCCTTTAATATTGAAATCTTAGGAGGTGACTGGTATGCGCAGAGCTACTATCATCAGATTTGCGAAGATCAGACTGAAATGGATATTGCCTTTTTTAAGGGCCCGAGTCTGACTGGAGAAGATATCAATTTTACCGTCGATGGCTTGCCCTCAGGTGTAACTGCAGACTTTGAGGTAGACCTTGCTAACCAAAGTGTGAGCATGGGATTGGCCGGATTAGGTCCCTTATCTAATGCTTTTTATCCGCTTAGTATCACTATCAAGGGGAGCAATTGGCAGCAGACCACTGGTTTGCTATTAGAAAAGAAACTAGGACCAGGTTTTACCTTTCTGAAACAACCTTATGATGGTACTAAAATTTCAGCCAATACCGTATACCTGGAATGGTTTGAGGTGAGCCGAGCCGATCGGTATATGTTGGAGGTGGCCACTCGGCCCACTTTTGGCAATACGACCTTCATTACCGAAACATTGAAAGCCACGAAATACGAGCTATTAAATATACCATCCGGTGCTATTTACTATTGGCGGGTGACGGCCATCAATGATTGTGGAGTAGGGGTAGCTGCCAAGTCATTTGCCTTCCAGCGAATGAAACCTTTTTGTGAGGTATATACCAATGAGCATGCACCACAAAGTTTTGGTGCGGTATCGGATGAGGAAGCCATTGGACAGATCACTATTGATAAAGCTTGGCCGATCAGCCGCATGTCGGTGGATCAGATGAGAATTTATCACCCAATAGTAGATCAAGTTGCAGGAGCCTTGGCTTCTCCCATGGGGACTTACACCCAGTTATTCGAAAAGCCAATCGGGTTTACAGATTGCGGGAATGAAACGCTGCTGATGGGATTTGATGATGATGCAGACTTGACCTCTTCCCAATTTGTTAGCTTATGTGATGAACCTACTCTTTTTGACCTTAATGCCAAAGTGCAACCCATTGATCCTTTTGCCAGTTTTGCTGGTGAAATAGGGCAAGGCAATTGGGAGCTGTTGCTGGCCAATCAGCAGATTGATGCTGGAACCGGATTGCTTGAAACTTGGCGCCTAGAAGTTTGTTTTGATACCTTACTGGGTGCAGCTTCTTACCGCAGTGAGCTATTGACGCTTGCTTTGGGGGCAGAAGAGGTGGTGAGTACTTCTATCTTAGAGACCAACCTACCCGGCACTGAATTAAGAGATATTACCTATATATTGACCAGCCCACCCTCCTTTGGAGACCTCGTTCTAAATGGTATAGTCCTTCAGGTGGGAAGTACATTTAATCAATTTGATATAAATGAAGGCCGTTTGAAATACGTGCATTCAGGAGATAATAGTTTAGTAGATAATTTCTTCTTCAATATTCATTTTCCAGATGACCTGTGGTGGCCCAACCGTTCCGTCGCCATTTCCCTTAATGCACCTGAACCTATTTGGCAGGTAGCCATAAGTGGAGAAAGCGAATGCCTGGAAGCAGGTGAGCTTACCCTAGCAGTTACCTTGGAATCAGAAGACTTCGGACCATATTCCTACAGTTTAGATAATGAACAATTTCAATCTAGCCCGATCTTCTCAGGTTTAGATCCTGGTGAATACACCGTCTATTTACAGTACTGGGATGGGCAGATTCGAAGCCAAGAGATCTCGGCACTGGCACTGACAGCGATGTTGACGTTGAATTCCGGTACTTTACGGATTGAAGCCACTGGAGGCTTAGCTCCCTATCGATATAAAGTGGATGATGGGCCGGAGCAAGAAAGCCCGACTTTTTCGGATTTAAAGAGTGGTTTGCATGAAGTAAGTATTACCGATGCCGCATCCTGTACTATCGTGCTGTCCATACAAGTACCATTCGCTGTGGAGGAAGGGACGATCGATTTTCCTTTGCCGCCTTTTGTTCCCAACGAAGGTGGTTTACCGCAACCCTATGGCCCGCCAGTGGGCCCTACAGCTAAGACTGCAGAAGGAGAGTGGGAGGTCTACCCCAATCCTGGCGTAGGATTATTCTATTTGGATTGGAACGATATAGATCTGGTAACAGGAGATAAATTATGGATAATGAATAGTACCGGGCAATCTATTCAAAGCCTTCGTATCACTAATCCTAGCGATCATTTATCACTGGATTTACGCAGTCTACCCAATGGTGTATATCGACTCTTATTGCAGCAAGACGGGGGTGTGACAAGCAAGCAAGTTGTAATTTATCATTAGAAACTACTGCTGACAGCTTAGCCTATTTCATACTTCTGGACAAAGGGAGAGGTCAGCAGCCAGATGACAGAGGAGAGATCGGCTAGGTACAATGCAGAAGTCCCACCTCAGCAGTCTCTTTTCTCGCTTCTGTCTTCTAAATGTCTAATAGTATGAGCCTTTTTTGATAGTCCACTTCATTTGGCTGTCCCATAGACTGGTATGAGATTCCGCTTAGGAGATCAACTTAAAGATGAAATAAGTTGTTTTCCATTTTGAATTTCTATATTTGATATAGAAGTTGTTATAAAATGGGGGTTGAAATTGGTTGTAGGTGCTTGGGGAAATAGCTGATCCCGATGGCCATCAAGAGGATTTCAATGGCTTTTAGATAATTCATCTATCTTTTTTAAAACAACTTCAGAACTTCGAATCGCTACTAAATTGTCGCTTACTCCTTCTCTGTGAGATTAACTACCCAACACTATACAGGTTTACGCTTATTCAAAGAAATGGTCATCCCAAAACAATTTTTTCGATTTTTCGTAAAGGTACATAGCTCTTAATCAATAGGACCATGGCAAAAAAAATATATGTAGCTGCTACCAATCAGCATATCGGCAAAACCACCTCCACCTTGGGTTTAGTAATGGCACTTAAAAACCAAGGTGTTAATGTTGGCTACTGTAAGCCCGTTGGCCAACAATTTGTAGATCTGGGTGACCTGAAAGTGGATAAAGATGCCTTATTGTTTTCAAAGATTATTGGCTTTGAATTAAAAGAGGAAGTACATAGTCCTGTGATTTTAGGTAGTGGAGCCACATCTGCCTTTTTGGATAATCCCAATGAATTTAATTACAAGGAGCGAATCATGAATGCAGCGGCAGTGTTAGATGCAGAGCATGATTGTGTGATATATGAGGGTACGGGGCATCCAGGTGTAGGTAGTGTAGTAGGCTTATCCAATGCGGAAGTAGCCAGGATGCTAGGCGCTTCTGTGGTAATGATTGTGGAAGGAGGAATTGGAAAAACAATTGATCGCCTAGCGATGAGTGTTTGTGTCTTTCAACGTCAGCGAGTACCCATCGTTGGGGTAATTATCAATAAGGTATTGCCGGATAAAATAGAAAAGGTAAGACATTATGTCGGCGGTTGGCTGAAAGAGAAAAACTTGAATCTGTTGGGCGTTCTGCCTTATGATAAAAGCCTTTCCAATCCCATTATGCATTCGATTCGAAAGGCCGTATATGGCACAACCATTCTAAATGAACAGTATCTGACCAATCAAGTAGATAATATCATTCCTGGTTCACTGGTCGCTAACCATGACTTTGCCAAAGAAAAGAATTCACTCCTCGTGGTGAGTAATAATCGACTCTGCAAGGCACTGCAAAGGATCGAGATGATTTGTAAACAGCGCGGTATCGATGAGTTTCCATTGTCGGGAGCCATTATTACAGGAGATGGTCGTAACCCACGGAATATGTATGAACGACTGCCCTGCAAAGACTTCTTCGAACAGCATGCTATTCCAGTCGTAACGACTCCTTTGGATACCTATGGGTCAGTGGTCAAAATAAGCAATTTGGAGGTGAAGATAAATATCCACACCCCTTGGAAAGCACAACGTGCTATCGACCTGGTAGAGCAAAATATTAATCTCAAACCCTTATTTCTAAAAGGCGCAATTTCTTAGCTTTGAAAATTGTTTTCAAACCGGTCTAAACTTCCTACCTTCCTATCCTATATAAAAGCCCGAATTTCACTGGTGTTTTGCCAGTGATGGTAGGCTTGCTTGAGCCAATCTCTAGTAATCGCTAAATGATGAAATCAGATATTAAGAATCGGACGGATATAGAACGCTTGGTGAAGACTTTTTATGAAAAGTTGCTCCATGATGATGAGATGTCGCCATTGTTTGTCGACGTAGCGGGTGATCACTTGGCTGCACATTTCGAGATATTGTATGATTTTTGGGAAAGTGTCTTGTTCTTCACCGGCCAATACAAGCGAAATACGATGTTGAAACATATTGAATTACATGATAAATATGGATTGACCAAGGCTCACTTTACCACTTGGCTTTCGTACTTTAATCAAACGGTAGATGACTTATTTGAAGGGGAGAAAGCCGGATTAGCTAAGCAACGAGCCAATTCGATTGCCGTTATTATGGAGATGAAGATCAATGAAATCGAAAAACAAAAGGGCAAGTTTGAAAATAAAACCTAGTCTTGCACAGAATTGCGGCTGTC